>DATEVP010000464.1:0-3182 GCA_035258465.1 Hyphomicrobiaceae bacterium | reverse complement strand
AGGCATATAAGACCCTACTTCTCGTATTGCTCGCGCGCCAATCACGCCGAACCAAATTGCTGTTACCGAGCAACGAATCTGGAGGAGTTGCCATGCCGCATCTGCCGTCCTTGAAACGATCAGCGACGCTGCTTGATCTATTCCGCCTCTTCCCCGAAACCAGCAAGCCACTGATCGAGTTCCACGAGGCGCTATTGCGTGGCCCTTCGCCTTTCTCCGAAGGGGAGCGAGAGTTGATTGCCACCTATGTGTCGAGCCTCAACCAGTGCAAGTACTGTCAAGGCGTCCACTCGGCGACGGCCGAGCTGCTGGGTGTGTCGGCTTCGGCAATTCAACGGCTTGGATGGAACTCCGATCTCGTGCCGGAGAAGATGCGGCCGGTGCTCCACTTCGCGCGCAAGCTGACGCAAGACCCCTCCGGCGTCACCAAGTCGGATGCTGACGCCGTGCTCGCCGCCGGCTGGGACGAGATCGCCCTGTACCATGCGATTGCCGTTACCGCGCTGTTCAACTTCATGAACCGACTGGTTGAAGGCGCCGGCATCGAGCTCGATCCGGCCTACGTGACGGGCGCATCGGAGCGGTTGGCCAATCGTGGCTACTTGCCGCTGGTCGCACTGTTCACAAAGCAGCCGCTCTGATCTTTCGGCTCATCGGACGGCTTCGGAGCCGGCCGAACTGTGACCGCCACGCCACAAGCGCGCAAGATGCAAGCCGTTCTCCGTTTGCGCCCGAGCCTGCCGCGGATCATACTTCTTCCCTGAGCAAGCCGTTTGAGGCGCGTCATGTTTTTGCAGTCGCGACCGGCGTGGCGTTGGCCTGCCATGCTCCCGCTCTGCGTCGTTCTGCTGTGCTCGGGCCCCGGCGCGCAGCGCGCATCCGCCGCCGACGGCGCCGCGACCTACCGCGTCGTCAACGTCGAGCGCGGCGACACCCTCAACATGCGCGCAGGCCCATCGAGCGCTCATTCCGTTGTCGGGTCCATACCGCCGTCCGAAGCAGGCATCCGGCTCGTCGGCACCTGCCGCGAGTGGTGCCAGGTCGAATACAAGGGCGTCTCGGGCTGGGTGAACGGCCGCTTCCTGGCCATCGAGGCGGCCGTGGCGCCCTTCGTGCAGCGGACCCAGGAAACCGGCTACTGGCGCGTCGTCGGTGTGGCGTCCAACGATGTGCTGATGGTGCGCACCGCTCCCTCCCAGCAGGCGCCCGTCGCGCACGTCTATCCGCCGAACGCCGCGTGCGTGGTCGGAGTCGGCGAATGCCGGGGGCCTTGGTGCCAGGTGCGCATCCCGGCGCGCGAGGGGCACCAGATCGGCTGGGTCGATGCCAAGCAGGTGGCACCGTCCAACAACGCCGCCTGCAACTGAGGCCGCATCGCTTCGTATAGGCCGGCGCCGTGCACCGACGCATTCAGCGTTCGTTCATGGTGCGCACCGTAGCACTACCCCAGCCGCTTCGGGCCTGCCTGTCAGACTGCGGAGGTCGGCGCCAGCCGGCCGGAGCTCGTCCTTTGACCAATCGCCGGAGCATCACTGTCGCGTCGGGCGCCCTCCTGGCTCTCGCGCTTGCGGCAGTCCTTCTCATGCCCACCAGCGGCGTGCGTGCGGCCTCCTGCTCCGCCGGCTGCAAGGCCGCCTACGGCAGCTGCTACAAGTCGACCCAGGATCGCGCCAAATGCCAGGCCCAGCTGCAGCGCTGCCTGGAGACCTGCATCCGCAGCAAGCGCTGAGCCAGCGAACCCCAAGCCTCACCCGCGCACCAGGATGACGGCGAGCCGGCGCGGCCCATGCGCGCCCATCACCAGCTGGCCGCCGATGTCGGCCGTGCGCGAGGGCCCGGATATGAAGTTGACCGTGCGCGGCATGGCCCCCTTGCCGTAGCGCGCCCTGATCTTCTCCCACGCCCCCTCGTAGCCGCCGACCAGGTCCTTCTCCTCGACCACGACGATGCTGGTGTCGGGCAGGAAGCCCAAGGTCACCGGATTGTCGGCCCCCGACGCCAGCACCAGCGTGCCCGTTTCCGCCACCGCGGCCGCGGCGTGGGCGAGCCCCACCTCGTCGTCGGCCGCCGCTGGGCCTTTTTGGCGCTCGAGCGCGGGCTCTCGGCTCCAGGCGAGCTTGTCGAGGTAGGCATCGTCGCCGGCCCGCACCCGCAGCGGCAGGTTGGTGGAGCGCAGGTAGTGCGCGATGGCCTTGGGAACCTCGTCCGCCGCGTCCACTTCCACGACGGTCGCCGACTGGCCTTCGAGGAACGACCGGAAGAGCTTCCGCAGCGCTTCGCGTTGCCCTTTGGCGCGCTCGGGCACGAGAGGCGCGGGCGGGGAGCCGAGGCGCCCGGCCACCGCGGATCGGCGCGCCGCCGAATCGTACGTTCCCAGCGCCTTGCGGATCTTGAAGATGACCGCCTCGCGGCGGGCCTGCGGGCTCATCTCGGCACCCCCGCCTTGGTGTCGGCCCACAGCGCCTGGAAGGTGCGCCCCTGCGGGGCGGCAAGGTCGCGATGCCGCGTCCATGCGCGCGCGAGCGGCAGCCATCGGAAGGAGCCACGCCGGCGCCCCAGGGAGCCGAGGATCGGCATCAGGATCCTCACCAGCACATGATAGAGGCGCGGCCGTTTCGCCGCCGCAGCCCATCCCCTCAGCCCCAGCCGGTAGAGGAGCGACGAGTCGCCTGCGCTGAACTCGGCGTTGCGCCACTGCCGCATCAGGCCGGGCAGCGGGATCTTCACCGGGCACACCTCCTCGCAGCGCCCGCAGAAGGTGGAGGCATTCGGCAGATGGCCCGCCGCGCGCACGCCGATGAAGGCCGGCGTGAGCACCGCGCCGATCGGGCCCGGATAAACCCAGCCGTAGGCATGCCCCCCGATCGCGACATAGACCGGGCAGTGGTTCATGCAGGCGCCGCAGCGGATGCAGCGCAGCACCTCGCGGAAGGCGGTGCCGAGCAGCTCCGAGCGGCCGTTGTCGAGAATGACGACGTGGCAAACCTCGGGCCCGTCGGGGTCGCTCGCGCGGCGCGGCCCGGTCGAGAACGTGGTGTAGGTAGAGATCTCCTGCCCCGTCGCCGACCGCGCCAGCAGGCGCACCAGCGTGTTCACGTCCTCGAGCGTCGGCACCATCTTGTCGATCGAGGCGATCACGATATGCACCTTGGGCAGCGACTGGGTGAGGTCGCCGTTGCCCT
>DATEVP010000463.1:0-2843 GCA_035258465.1 Hyphomicrobiaceae bacterium | reverse complement strand
GTCGCTCCTCGGGCCGGCTTTTGCGTTCGGCGGCGATTGTGCCCCGGATGAATGCGGAATGAAATGGCCACAACTAAGGCTAAAGCACAGGGCCAAGCTGTTGCCGAAGGGCGGGAAGTTGAGGCTATGATCGGCGCCGCGCAATCAATCGGGGGTCGGAATGCCAAAGATCGAAGCCTGTCTCAAGCAAGCGGCCAAGCCCGCGCTCGCCCTTTGCCTCAGCCTTGGCCTCGATCTTGGCCTGGGGCATGAGGCGAGCGCGCTTTACGACGTCGAGCCTGGCGAGATCTCGGGCAAGCCGGGATCGATCATTAGGGTCTGGCCGCTGGAAGGCGGGGGTCCTGGCGCCGGCGACGCGTTCCGCATTCTCTACCGGTCGACCGGCTTGAACGGCGGGCCGATCGCAGTGTCAGGCGCGATCTTCATCCCGCCGGGAACGCCGCCGGCCGGCGGCCGCAATGTGATCGCCTGGGCGCACCCGACCAGTGGCGTGGTCGAGGCCTGCGCGCCCTCGCTGATGCCCGATGTCTCCGGCATGATCTGGGGATTGGCCGACATGCTTGCGCGAGGCTATGTCGTTGTCGCCACCGACTATCCCGGCCTCGGCGTGCCGGGGCAAATTCACCCAGGCACCTGCCGGCGCGCCGGTTTTCCTGGCCCAAGGAACTGCCGACACCACCGTCAGGCCTGAGATCACCAAGCAATTCGGCGAGGCGCTGTGCAAGCAGGGCGCGCGCGTAAGCTTCATTCTGCTCAATGGTGTGAGCCACACCTTCGCCGCCAAGAACAGCGTCGGTCCGGCACTCGCCTGGATGGGCGAACGCTTCAGGGGCGCGCCGGCGTCGTCCGACTGCGGGCGCTGAGCTAGTAGCTGATCTGGATCACAGTGTTTCCGGCGCCGCGCTTCTGCACGAGTGAGTAGAGCGCGGCGGCGTTGGAGGGATGCAGCCTGATGCAGCCGTGGGAGGCGGGGCGGCCGAGATGTTTGATCTCGTATGAGCCGTGGATGGCATAGCCGCGCAGGAAGAAGATCGAATAAGGCATCGGCGAGCCGCTATAGATGGTCGAGCGGTGATAGCGGACGAGAGCGGTGGGCTTGAAGCTGCCGACAGGCGTGCGATAGCCGGGCCGCGCGGTCGATACCGGCCAATTATAGCGCGCCGCGCCGTCCACATAGACGTCCATGCGCTGGCTCGACAGATTGATCTTGGCGACGATTTGAGCTTGAGCGATAGCCGGAAAAGCGAGCGTCAGGCCGAGCAGGACGGCCAGAAGGATAGTGCGCCGCATCGATGTCCTCCCTCAGAGCCGTCCCCCCTCAGGACGGCCCCCTCATCGTCTCGATGTCGGAACGCGAGTCCCGAATCAAGCCTGCATCGAACCTAGCTGGTCCCGCCTGAATATCTCCTGAATGGACCGGTCTTGCGGCACGATTTCAATGGCCGCGGCGTTCCAATTGCCGCCATCATTTGTGCTAGGCTTTGGGCCTGGGGGGGTCCACCGGGAAGGTCGAATATCGGATGCGAAGGCTGACCTTTGGCCTCACGCTGGTCCTGTTGTGCGGAGCTGAGCCGGCCGCGGCCCAGACGGCCGCGATACAGGCTGCTCCCGCGCCGGAAAGAGCGGTGCAGAAGCCTGCCAAGAAGCCTCCGCCCAAGCCCAGCCCAATCGCCAGAGAGCTGTTCGGAGCCGCGACTGCGCCCGCTCCTCTCGCCGCCCGTTCCATCGGCGGCTACGCTAAAGGCTGTCTCGCCGGCGGTTTGTCGCTGCCGATCAACGGCCCCGACTGGCAGGTGATGCGGCTCTCCCGCAACCGCAATTGGGGCAACCCGCGCCTCCTCGATTATCTCGAGCGGCTGGCAAGCGACGCGCGCGCTCACGACGGTTGGCCGGGGCTCCTCGTCGGCGACATGTCGCAGCCGCGTGGCGGACCGATGCTCACCGGCCATACCAGCCATCAGATCGGACTCGACGCCGACATTTGGCTCACCCCCATGCCGGACCACGTCCTGACCCCAGAGGAGCGGGAAGACATGAGCGCGGTGTCCATGCTCAAGGACCCGTTCACCGTCGATCCCACGGTGTTCACCCTGCTCCATGTGAAGCTCATCAAGCGCGCCGCGTCCTACCCGCAAGTTGCGCGCATTTTCGTGCATCCTGCCATCAAGAAGGCGCTCTGCCAGCAAGCCGCCCAAGTGGGCAAGGAGCGCGCCTGGCTCGGCAAGGTCAGGCCGTGGTGGAACCACCACTATCATTTCCATGTGCGCCTCGCCTGCCCGCCGGGTACCGCGGGCTGCGACGGCCAGAAGCCGGTGACGGGCGACGACGGCTGCGGCCAGGAACTCGCCAATTGGTATGCGATGCTGAAAAAGGCCGCGATCGAGATGGCGAAGCCGCCTCGGCCGGGCGCCAAGCCCTGGGTTGGCAAGCCGCCGCTCAGGATGGCCCAGCTGCCGAAAGAATGCGGCACGGTGCTCACCGCAGGCGGCTTCGAGCCGCCCATACCCAAAGAGGGAGATGTGCCAACGGCGCTCGCGGCGATGGCGACCAAGGATGCCGGCCCGCCGGTGCCGGTTCTGACCGACGCTCAACTCAAGGCATTGACCGGGAACGCCGGCGGCGACGTGCCGCTGCCCGACCGCAACCCAATGCGCTGACGCTTCACCTTGGCCCCGGTATCAGGCAGTATCGCCGCCATGCAGGAGCGACGGGCAGAGCCGGTAGAAGAGCAGCGGAACGTCTATGGCGAGCCGCTTAAGAGCTGCTCCGAGCGGCCGCTGACCGGCTTTTTCCGCTCCGGCTGCTGTCACACCGGGCCTGAGGATCTCGGGCTGCACACGGTC
>DATEVP010000462.1:0-8671 GCA_035258465.1 Hyphomicrobiaceae bacterium | reverse complement strand
AGCCCTCCTCGATCGCTTCCCCGAGGGCTACCGCCATCTGGCCTACCTGCAGACCCAGATCGGGTACCAGGTGAAGCCGGACATGCCTGGCTTGAAGGGGCCCGAGGTGGAAGCGCTCTACGCCAAGGGCCGCGCCTGGCTCGACGGCAAACCGCTCTGACCCGCGGCATCTCCTGCGCTATGATGCACCGCTTGAAGCTGGCCGCTCAGATGGGAGGCGCGTGAGCCATGGTCGCGATTGCCGTTCTCGACGACTACCAGAACGTTGCCCTGCGCGTGGCCGACTGGTCGAAGCTGCAGCAGGGCCACCGCGTCGTGGTGTTCGACCAGCGCCTGCCCGACATGGAGGCCGCCGCGCGCGCGCTCGCGGAGTTCGACGTGATCGGGATCATGCGCGAGCGCACCCCATTTTCGCGCGCCCTGTTCGACAAACTTCCCAACCTCAAGCTGCTGGTCACCACCGGCAAGCGCAACGCCTCGATCGACCTGGAAGCCGCCAAAGCCCGCAAGGTCACCGTGTGCAACACCGGAGGGGCCGGACGCGCCACGGCCGAGCTGGCGATCGGGCTGATGATCGCGCTCGCCCGCCACTTGCGCGAGGAGTTCCAGGCCATGCGCCCCGGCGGGGCCTGGCAGACGACGCTGGGCTTCGACCTCGAAGGCAAGACGCTGGGGATCATCGGCCTCGGCAACCTCGGCGCCAAGGTGGGCAAGATCGGCAGCGCGATCGGCATGAAGGTGATCGCCTGGAGCGAGAACCTCACGCCTGAGCGGGCGCAGGAGCGCGGGGCCGAGCGCGTCGACAAGGATGAGCTCTTCAAGCGCTCGGACGTCATCTCCATCCACTCGGTGCTGTCGCCGCGCACGCGCGGCCTCGTCGGCGCGCGCGAGCTCGCCCTGATGAAGCCGACGGCGCTGCTGATCAATACCTCGCGCGGGCCGATCGTCGACGAGAAGGCGATGCTGGCGGCGCTGAAGGAGAAGCGCATCGGCGGCTATGGCGCCGACACGTTCGACGTCGAGCCGCTGCCGGCCGATCATCCGCTGCGCTCCGAGCCGCGCGCGCTGCTCACGCCCCACTTGGGCTACGTCACCGAGGAGACCTACCGCGACTTCTACAGCGGCATGGTCGCGGCCATCGAGGCGTGGCTCGCCGGCAAACCGATCGGCGTGCTGACCTGACGGATAGCGCTCAGTGCGGCCGTGCATTGGCCTGGAAGCGGCCAACCTCTCAGAGAAAATAGGGGCCGCGGGCCGCGCGGGGCGCAGCCTTTATGCTATTATTGCGGCCCGGATGCTTGTAGAATCCGCCGTCCAAGCAGGGGGTTGCGGGCTCAGAGCGAACATCTTTCGTAAAGTGGAGACGGGCAATGCCGAAAGGGTTCCACTCTCATTCACGCCTGGCGGTGCCGGCACTGCTGCTGGCGAGCCTGGCGTTGAGCACGGCCGCGACCAGCCAGACCAAACAAGACGAGCACAAGGCTGCCGGCCCAAATCTCGAGCGGCTCGGCAAGGTCGAGTTCAAGGTCGAGTGCAACGCCGCCGTGCAGCCCGACTTCAATCGCGCCATGGCGCTCTACCATTCCTTCGCCTGGGACGGGGCGATGAAGGCCTTCGAGGCCATCGCCAAAGCCGACCCGGCCTGCGGCATGGCGCATTGGGGCCGGGCCATGGTGATGCTCGACAACCCGTTCGTCTGGCCGGGCAGTCTCTCGCCCTCAAAGCTGAATGACATCGCCGGCGCCCTGGCTGCGGCCCGCTCGGCCGGCCTCAAGAGCCAGCGCGAGAAGGACTACGTCGAGGCCGTGGCCGCGTTCGTGCGCGACCATGAGAAGGTCGGCCATCCGGCGCGCCTGCGCGCCTTCGACGAGGCGATGGGCAAGCTCGCCGCCCGCTACCCGACCGACAAGGAGGCGTCGATCCTGTCCGCGCTGATCACCTCGGCCAACTTCGATCCCGCCGACAAGACCTACGCCAACCAGATCAAGGCAGGGAAGATCCTCGAGCCCATTTTCGCGGCCCAGCCCGACCATCCAGGCGTCGCCCACTACCTGATCCACAGCTACGACTATCCGCCCATCGCCAAACAGGGCCTGGAAGCGGCCAAGCGCTACGCCGGGATCGCGCCGGACGCGCCGCACGCGCTGCACATGCCCTCCCACATCTTCACGCGGGTCGGCTCCTGGCGCGACTCCATCAAGGCGAACCGTGCCTCCGCCAAGGCCGCCGGCGATGCCTCGTTCGATGGGCATCACGCGTTCGACTACATGGTCTACGCGCATCTGCAGCTCGGGCAGGAGAAAGCCGCGCGCCAGGCCCTCGAAGAGTCGCGGCGCATGAAGCTCATCGAGCATTTCGGCGCGGCCTATGCCTATGCCGCCATGCCGGCCCGTATCGCGCTCGAGCGCGGCGACTGGAAGGGAGCGGCGCGCCTCGAGCTTCACCCCGCCGCCGGCGCCTACGCCTGGGACAAGTACCCCCAGGCCGAGGCCGTGCACGCCTTTGCCCGCGGCGTCGGCGCGGCGCGCAGCGGCGATGCCGCTGGCGCCATGAAGGAGCACGCGCGGCTGATCCAACTGCGCGACGTGGCCAAGGAGCGCAAGCTCGGCTACTGGGCCGAGCAGATCGACATCCAGGCCGATCTGGTGCGCGGGCTCGCCGTGGTGGCCGAGGGCAAGCGCGACGAGGGCATCGAGCTGGTGAAGGCCGCGGCGGCGCGTGAGGACGCCACCGAGAAGCACGTGGTGACGCCTGGCCCGCTGGTGCCGGCGCGCGAGGTCTACGCCGAGCTGCTGCTCGAGGCCAAGAAAGGGTCCGACGCGCTGCGCGAGTTCGAGGCGGTGCTCGGCAAGGAGCCCAATCGCTACCGTGCGGTCCTCGGCGCCGGCAAGGCCGCTCGCATGGCGGGCGAAGCGAGCAAGGTGCAGGCCTACGAGACCCAGCTCAAGGAGCAGGCCAAGGAGGCCGACGCCAAGCCGGCCTCGCTCAAGAAGCAGGCCAAGGAGACCGACGCCAAGGCGGCCCCGCGCAAGTCAGCGCGGCTGGCAAGCCGGCGTGCCAAGCCGCGCCGGCTCGCGGCGTCCGGCTTCCGTGTCGCGCAAGCTTCCGCGAGCCTGCAGGGAGCGGCGGCTCCCTGGCGGTATGCAAGGGTTGCCTTCTGGGATCGGCACGACCGCGTGCGCTATTAGCACTCGGCGCGACGCTCTCGATTTTCGTAGGTCGGGTCAACCCTCGCGCAGGCGGGGGGCCGACCCGACACACGATGAGGACAGGGCGGATAAGAGCGGCGGGCCGCGCTCCGCCGGCCCGTTTTCGCGCCGCGATTTGGCGCCACTCAGAGCCAATGTTTCACGTGAAACATCAATGCGTTGGTTAATTCACCTCAATCGGCATGAGAATCCTGGCGAAAATCATCGGCCGACACGCCGCGCCAACCATTGTTCAACGTGAAAACATGCCGCCAACAACGCCGAACATGCGCGCAACATCGTCCTGGTCGTGGAGACGAGGCACCTGCTTCCCATCTTGGCCTGCGGTCTGCACATAGCGACCGTCCGCCGACTGGCGAAGACTGGCTGCACGAGGTGAACTCTGACGGCTTCCGTGTGCCGCTCCGAGTTGGGGCCGACCATCTCATGCGTCAGCCACGAGCGCCAATCTGCGAAGCGCCGGTCAGCAAGCAAAGCTGCCGCGCAATGAGCGACGCCGACCCGCAGCGGACCAATCTTATCAAGCGGCGGCTAGCGCGCGTAGACCTCGGGGTTCACCACATGCGCCGGCCTCTTGCCCAGGGACACGTCGACGATCGACTGCAGCGCAGTGGCGGCGATGTCGTGGAAGCATTCGTCCGTCCAGCAGAGCGCGTGCGGCGTGATGATGACATTTTCCACGCCGAGCAGCGGGCTCTCGGGCTCGATGGGCTCGCGCTCGGTGACGTCGAGGCCCGCGCCGGCGATGCGGTTGGCCCGGAGCGTGTCAGCGAGCGCCCGCTCGTCGTGGATCGGGCCCCGCCCCATGTTGATGTAGTAGGCGGTGCGCTTCATGAGGGCGAGCTTCTCGGCGTTGATCAGATGCCGCGTCTCATCGTTGAGCAGGCAGCAGACGACCACGAAATCGGCCTCGCGCATGAGCGCATCGAGCGGCACGATCTCGGCGCCGAGCTCGCGAACGGTCCCCGCTTCCGCGTAGGGATCCGCCGCAATCATGCGGCCGAAGAAGGGTCGTGCGAGCCTGAGGATTTCCTGGCCAATGCCGCCTGCGCCGAGGAGACCGAGCGTGCGGCCGGTCAGACCCTGGCCCATGAAGTTCATGCGCTCGTTCCAGCGCCCGGTCTGCACCAGCTCGTGCTTCTTGAATAGGCGGCCAGCGAGGGCGAAGATCAAAGTGAGCGTGGCGACCGCGACCGGCCTGCGGACGGCGAGCGGCGTGTTCGTGACGACGATGCCTCTCGCCGTCGCGGCATGAAGATCCACGGTATCAAAGCCGACGCCGTGGCGGGCGATGACTTTCAGCCGGCAGTCGCTCCGCGCGAGGCTCGCCGACGACACCCGCGGAAGATTGAGGTGCAGCCCGTCGTAGCGCGCAGCAATCTCGGGCGTCACCTCTTTGGGGTCCTCCGAAAGCCACTCCCACTCGATGTCGGCGTTCGCCTGGAGAACATCGAAGGCGCGCCTGCCGAAGCACGGCTCGGCATCGACCGTTCGCAAGTCCCGCGTCACGCCGACCCTGAACGTCATCGCTCGCCTGCAACGGACTGGAGAATCGTGCGAATGCCGGCCATCAGCAGGCCCTGGTCGGTTCCGGATGCAATCATGTTGAACCCGAGCTTCCTGTATTGCCGCGCCAGGTCGGCATCAGCCGCCATGAATCCCAGCGCCTTGCCGTGCTCGCGGCCGGCGGCGACGATCCGCCCGACCGCGCCGGTGAACACCGGACTGTCGAACTGCCCCGGGATGCCGAGGAAGTTGGTGAGGTCGAAATGGCCGAGCCAGAGGCAGTCTATGCCTTCGACGGCGGCGATCTCCTCCACGGCCTCCAGCCCCTTCTCCGTCTCGATCTGGGCGATGACGAGATTGCGCCGATCGGCCGTTTTCATCTTCGACTGAGGATCGCCGGGCTCGTAGTTGTCATGGGCAAAGCCGAAGGCTGCTCCGCGGCGGCCCTTGCGAGGGTATCGCGCCGAATTGGCGATGCCGCGCGCCTGCTCGGCGCTCTCGATCATCGGGACCATCACACCTTGCGCACCGACATCGAGCGCACGGGCGATGAAGTGGTATTCCCCGCGCGGCACGCGCACCATCGGCACCACGCCCGTCCCGCGGCTCGCAGCGGCGAGCATCTTGAGGGTCTCCAGGCCGAGCCCCCCGTGCTCCATGTCGTAGATGGCGTACTCCGCGCCGGCATTGCGCAGCATCTGGGGCATGCCGGGGACGAAGAACTCGAAGATCATCGCGCCGAGGATGGTCTCGCCCGAGAGGGCGCGCTGGCGGATGGATTTCCTGGCCAAGGGCAAATTCTCCCGGTGCCGATCCCGCGACCCATGAGACGTCTCACGGGCGCGACCATCGGCGCTTTGTGTTCGGCCTGGAAGGCAGGACCGCGGCGTGCGCCAGGGCCAACTTAGCGCGCACCCTGCTGGCCGGGCAACGTGGGCCACGGATCGCCGTTCTGGATGGCTATGACCTGCCGCATAGATCGGCTTCAAGGGAAGGCTCCGGTCGAGCGCGTGCCTTGGGTGATCTGGGCGCGCGGCGGTTGCAATTGTGGCAGGGCTCGGCGACAAACGGCGATCGGCGCGGAGAGTGCGAGCGCGCGGGCGTATCGGGGGCCAGTAAGTGACGGGACAACCGCAAGCGGAAGCGCCGCGAGCCGCAGCGCCTGCCATCGCCGGCTCGGTGGTGGTCAGGGTGCTCGCCCCCTTTGCGGCCGGCTATTTCCTCACCTACCTGTTGCGCGCCGTGAATGCTGTGGTAGCGCCCGACCTGGTCGGCGAGCTCGGCCTCAGTGCCGCCGAGCTCGGCCTGCTGACTGCCGCCTATCTCGGCGCCTTCGCGCTGTTCCAGCTACCGCTCGGCGTACTGCTCGACCGCTATGGCCCGCGCCGCGTGCAGGCCGCCCTCGTCTCGGTCGCGGCGACGGGCTGTGCGCTGTTCGCCATCGGCAGCGATGTGCTGACCCTGACGCTGGCGCGGGGGATGATCGGGCTCGGCTTTGCCGGCGGGCTCATGAGCGGCTTCAAGGCCATCGTGATCTGGGTGCCGGAGCCGCGCCGGGCGCTCGCCAACGCCTGCGTGATGTCGTTTGGCGCGCTCGGCCTCTTGATGGCGACGACGCCGAGCGAGTTCGCCACCCAAATGATCGGCTGGCGCATGCTGTTCTTCGCACTCGCCGCCATCACCCTTGCCGTGGCCGTGGTCATTTTGACCGTGGTGCCGGAGCGCAAGGCCGACCCGGCGGCCGAGACGCTGGGTGAGCAGGTGCGCCAGCTCGCCGGCATTTTCAGGGACCGCGCGTTCCTCGCCATCGCCCCGCTGCTCGCCACCACAGCCGGCACCCACATTGCCATCCAGACCCTGTGGGCGGGGCCCTGGTTTCGCGACGTGGCGGGGCTCGACCGGGTGGGGGTCGCCAATTACTTGTTCATCAGCGGCGTGGCGTTTTTCGCTGGCATCCTGTCGAGCGGGGCGATCGCCGACTGGTTCGTGCGCCGCGGCTTCAGCGAGCTCGCCGTGATGACGGGGTTCCTGGTGCTGTTCTTCGCCTCCCAGGCCGGCATTGTACTCGAGCTGCACGAGCTCGACCTTCTTATCTGGTTCGTCTTCGGCATGAGCGGGTCGGTGGCGATTCTGGCCTATCCGTGGCTGTCGAGCCGGTTCGGCGCGGCGCTGTCGGGCCGCGCCAACACCGCCATGAACCTGCTCATCTTTCTCGCCGCCTTCGCCATCCAATATACGATCGGCGTGGTCATCACCCTGTTCCCGGCGGGCACCGCGGGGGGCTACGACCCGAGGTCGTATCAGGTGGCGTTCGGGATTTTTCTCGCCGTGCAGCTCCTGACTTTCGGCCTCTACCTTGCCAACCGGCGGCTGTTCCGCAAAGCGTGAAAGGGACGGGTGGCAGCACGACGATGCCCGAGCCCACTGCTTCCTGGAGGCGGTGGCTTCGCCTTCTTCGGAGGTCACAAGAATGGCCCGCCGGTCGAGCACCCGGTTGCGCTCGAGAAGGAGAGGCTCGATGCAGATATTTTCACGTTCGGCGCGGCTTCACCCGTGGGGAGCGGGCCTATATGCTTCGCGGGAGAGCAACAGGCGATCAATCCGGTGCAAGCGAACTCGATTGTAGGGGAATTCGGCGATGGCAGTGGCGATGAGCAAGACAACCGCGGCCACTACGGGCAGGCGCGCGCAGATGCTGATAGACGGAAGCTGGGTCGACAGCATCTCCGGCAAGGAAATATCGGTAGAATCTCCCGGCAACCGCCAAATCATCGCCAGCATTCCGCGTGGCGGTGCCGAAGATATCGACCGGGCCGTGCAGGCTGCAAGCAAGGCCTTCGCAAGCTGGAGCCGTGTCGTCCCGCGGGAGCGCGGTCGCATGCTGCAGAAGATCGCGGATGCCGTCGAGGCGCGGGTTGAGGAGCTCGCACGGATCGTCGCCGAGGAGACTGGCAATGCGATCCGTACGCAGGCCCGGCCCGAGGCGAAAGGCGCGGCCGACATTCTGCGTTACTTCGGTGGCCTTGCCAGCGAGCTCAAGGGCGAGACGATTCCGCTGGGGGAGCACGTGCTCAGCTACACGCGCCGCGAGCCGATCGGGGTGGTTGGCGCCATCATTCCCTGGAATGCGCCGGTCATTCTCGCGGCACTCAAGATCGCGCCCGCACTTTGCGCCGGCAACACGCTGGTGCTGAAGGCTGCCGAAGACGCCCCACTCGGCGTTTTATGGCTCGCAGCCATCTGCCAGGACCATCTGCCGAAGGGCGTGCTCAACGTCGTCACGGGCTACGGCGAGGAAGCGGGAGCCGCGCTCTCCGCCCATGAAGGCGTGCGCAAGCTCTCGTTCACTGGTTCGACCGAGGTCGGCAAGCTCATCATGCGCGCGGCGTCCGAACGCATCGTACCCGTTTCACTCGAGCTCGGGGGCAAGAGCCCCTCCATCGTTTACCCCGACGCCAACGAGGATTGGGTGGTCGACGGCATCATCGCGGCGATGCGCTTCACGCGCCAGAGCCAGTCATGCACCGCCGGCTCGCGCCTCTTTCTGCACGCCGACATCTTCGATGGTTTCCTGTCGGCGCTGGCCGCTAAGACGGCGAAACTCAAGATCGGTGATCCGCTCGACGAGGCGACCGATGTCGGCGCCATAATCAACGAGAAGCAGTTCAAAAAGGTTTGCGGCTACATCGAAGAGGGCATGCGCCAGCGCGGGGGCAAGCTGCTGTTCGGTGGCCTGCCGCCCAAGACCGGGCCGTTGGCTCAGGGCTACTTTGCCATTCCAACGGTGTTCGCCAACGCCTCCAACGACTGGCGCTTGGCGCGCGAGGAGATCTTCGGGCCCGTTCTCGTCGCCATCCGCTGGACCGACGAGGCCGACGCCATCCGCATGGCCAACGACTCCCACTATGGCCTCGCGGCTTACGTATGGACGCACGATATAGGTCGAGCGCTGCGTG
>DATEVP010000461.1:0-6816 GCA_035258465.1 Hyphomicrobiaceae bacterium | reverse complement strand
CCTGCCGCCCAGGGCCGTTCGCTTCTGAGACTTGAGAGCATCCTGCATGGCCGGCCCCGAGACCATCGACACGGGCTACGCGCCGATCAAGGCGTGGGTCGACGGCGTGCCGGTCGAGGACGCCGCGCGCCGGCAGCTCTTCAACATCGCGTCGCTTCCGTTCATCCATCACCACGTCGCGGTGATGCCGGACGTGCACCTGGGCAAGGGCGCCACGGTCGGGTCGGTGATCGCCACCAGGGCCGCCATCGTCCCCGCCGCCGTCGGCGTCGACATCGGCTGCGGCATGATGGCGGTGCGCACGACGCTCACGGCGAGCGATCTCCCCGACAATTTGCACAAGCTGCGGCTCGGCATCGAGGCGGCGGTGCCGCACGGCGGTGTCGGCCTCAAGGGCGGCTGGAAGGAGGGCGTGCCCAACGCCATCGGCCGCCGGTTCACGGAGAGCGGGCTTGCCGACGCGCTGAAGGAGCTGGAGGAGAAGCACCCGCAGATCGCCAAGGCGCAGAGCGTCACGCATCTGGGCTCGCTTGGCGGCGGCAACCACTTCATCGAGGTGTGCCTCGACGAGGAGGAGCGCGTGTGGGCCATGCTGCACTCGGGCTCGCGCGGGATCGGCAACCGCATCGGCACCTATTTCATCGCCAAGGCGCGCGAGGAGCTGGACCGGCGCCAGCTCACCCGGCCGCTGCCCGATAAGGACCTGGCCTGGCTCGAGGAAGGCGAGCCGCTGTTCGATGACTATGTCTCGGCGGTGGCCTGGGCGCAGGAGTTCGCCCGCCACAACCGCGAGGTGATGATGGCGGCGGTGATGCGGGTGATGCGCGAGGAGCTGCCCTCCTTCCAGATGCAGAGGAAGGCCATCAACTGCCATCACAACTACGTCGAGCGCGAGGCTCACTTCGGCACCGAAGTGTGGGTGACGCGCAAGGGCGCGGTCAAGGCCGGCGCCGGCGATCTCGGCATCATCCCGGGCTCCATGGGCGCCAAGTCCTACATCGTGCGTGGCAAGGGCAATGCCCAGAGCTTCCACTCGTGCGCGCACGGCGCCGGGCGGCGCATGTCGCGCGGCGAGGCCAAGCGCCGCTTCACGCTGGCCGACCACGCGGAGGCCACTGCGGCAGTGGAGTGCCGCAAGGACCAGGGCGTCATCGATGAGACGCCAATGGCCTACAAGGACATCGACGCCGTCATGGCGGCGCAAGCCGATCTTGTCGAGATCGTGCACACGCTGCGCCAAGTGGTGTGCGTTAAGGGCTAGGGGCCCTCTCCCTCTCCCCGCGCAGCGCTTCGCTCCCTCTCCCCGCGCTACGCCAACCGTCCCACACGCGCCATCAGCGCGAGGAGAGGGTCGGGGTGAGGGGCAGAAACTTGCTCCGGCGTATGCGGCTGCCCCTCACCCTAGCCCTCTCCCCATGCTGAAGAAGCATGGGGAGAGGGAATCCGCGCCACTCACTACCGGTCGGCCGGCACGTCCCAGAGCGCGCGGCCTGTCTCGCGATGAACGTCGGCTCGGGTCAGCCCGATGTCCTTCAGCATGCCGTCGCTCAGGCCGGCCAGCATGCGCCGCTCCCGCCGCACCTGCAGCGCAAGCTCGATGGCGAGAAACAGCTGGGAGATCCGGCGCCCGAATTGGGCTGAACCCTGCCTGGACCCCGACCGCGCAAGTATAAGGCTCGACATGACGTGCTCCATCGAATGATCATCTCTGTGTGCACTTCGAGCCTCTGATACCCGTCCCCCTTGCATAACGAAATGGAATGTTATTTATGTCTTGCATCAGGGCCTCTTATTCAAGGAATGCCCATGCGACGCGACATCGACATCGGCCTGCTGCGCGCGTTCGTCGCCGTGGTCGAGACCGGCAGCGTGACGGGCGCGGCTGCGCTGCTGAACCTCACGCAGGCCGCCGTCAGCCAGCAGGTCAAGCGGCTCGAGGAGCTGTTCGCCACCGAGCTGTTCGAGCGCCACCACAAGCGCCTCTCGCTCAAGCCCAACGGCGAGCGCCTGATCGCCCACGCGCAGCGCCTGATCGCGCTCAACGACGAGGTGTGGGGCGCGATGAGCGCGCCCGCTTATGCCGGCGAGGTTCGCCTGGGCGTGCCGCACGACATCGTCGGCCCTTATCTGCCGCCCATCCTCAAGCGCTTCGACAAGGCCTGGCCGCGCGTGCGCGTGGCGCTCAAATGCACGACCACGCCGCAGCTCCTCGAGCTGCTGCGCCAGGGCCGCCTCGATCTCACCATCACCACCGAGCAGCGCTGCGGACGCGGCGGCGAAATCTTGATGGAGGACGACCTGGTCTGGGCCGGCGCGGTGAACGGCGCCGCCCACCGGCGCGACCCGCTGCCCGTTTCGCTGGGCGACGAGAACTGCGAGTTCCGCCCCAGCGTGCTCAAGGCCCTGCGCGATGCCGGGCGCGACTGGCGGCCCGTGTGCGAGGTCTCCAGCATGGAGCCGCTGCTGGCCTCCATCGAGGCTGATCTCGCCGTCGGCCCCTTCCTGCGCCGCTCGATCCCGGACTATCTGACCGTGGTCGACGACCGCCGCCTGCCGAAGCTGCCCAAGTTTCTCATCAACATGTACCTGCCGCCGGCCAAGCAGAGCGAGATCGCCGTGGAGCTGGCGCGCCATATCGGCGGCGAGTTCGCCTCCAAATTCCGGTCACATGGGCCCGAGCTCGCCGGCCGCTACAAGCGCAAGCACCTCTCGTCCGCCGCCTGAGCGGCCGATACTGCCGCGCCCGCCGCCCCCGTCCTGAGCCTGTCGAAGGACGGCCACGCACACCAGCCGTGGTTCGACATGCTCACCACGGGGTTGGAGATCAAGCGCATGCTGTTGAGGCCGGTGGCGCCCGGGTGCTAGCCTATCGTCTAGCAGCCACGGACCCGGGAAGGGGCGGAGAATGGCCAGCGGATCAGGCCGCACGAAACCGACCGTTGCGCTGGCCATGGGAGATCCGGCGGGCATCAGCCCCGAGCTGACCGCCAGGCTGCTCGCCCTCGAAGAGGTGCGCGCCGCCGCCCATCTCATCGTCGTCGGCGACCGGCGGGTCCTCGATGAGGGCGCGTGCATCGCCAAGGTCGCGCTCGATGTCGAGCCGGTCGCTGCCGAGGAGCCGTTGCCGGCCGCACCGGCGCGCCCGCTGTTCGTCGACCTCGGCCATCTCGATCCGGCCTCCATCGCACGCGGCAAGATCTCGCCATCGGGCGGCCGGTTCGCCAAGGAGAACTTTCTCTCCGCCCTGGCGCTGGCCAAGACGGGCGCCGCCCACGCCGTCGCCTTCACGCCCTTCAACAAGGGCGCCATGCGGCTGGCGCAGCCCGACTACGACGACGAGATCTCGTTCACCGCCAAGGCGATTGGCTTCGCCGGCGAGGCGCGCGAGTTCAACGTGCTGGACGGCCTGTGGAATGCACGCGTGACGAGCCACGTGCCGCTGTCCGCCGTCGCCGGCCTGCTGAGTGCGCCGCTGATCGTCAAGGGCCTGGAGCTGACGCACGCCGCCATGTCGGCCGCCGGCTTCTCCCCGCCGCGCATCGGCGTGGCCGCGCTCAATCCGCACGCCGGCGACAACGGCAACTTCGGCCGCGAGGAGATCGACATCATCGAGCCGGCCGTGCGCGAGGCCAAGGCAAGAGGCATCGCCTGCGACGGCCCCTATCCCGCCGACACCGTGTTCGTGCGCGCGCGCGCCGGCCAGTTCGACGGCGTGCTCACCATGTTTCACGACCAGGGCCAGATCGCGATGAAGCTGATCGGCTTCGAGGCGGGCGTGACCTTGCTCGGCGGCTTCCCCATGCCGATCGCCACGCCGGCCCATGGCACCGCCTACGACATCGCCGGCAGGGGGCTAGCCACCGTCGGCGCCAGCCGCAACGCGGTGCTGCTCGCCGCCAGGATGGGCGCCGAGATGGCCGCAAGGTCCGTGCAGCCAGTCCCGCGCACGAGCCTCGCCGATGCGCGCCGCGCACTCGACCTCGAACCCGTGCCCAAGGCCGCCTGAATCTCGGGGGTCAGACCCCTCGCCTCGACGTCGATACGAAACGGATATCCTGGAATGCGAGGGGTCTGACCCCCTATGCGCGGCTGATCAAGGGAGGATGCCATGAGCAAAGCGGTTGTCGGCTGCGTCGGCCTCGGCCTGATGGGCGAGGGCATCACTAGGCGCCTGATCGAGACCGGCCACACGGTAGCCGGATACGACATCGTACCGGCCAAGGTGGCGGCCGCCACCAAGTGGGGCGTCGATGCCCGCGCCTCGCCGGCCGACGTCGCACGGGGTGCCGATATCGTGCTGCTGTCGGTGACATCTACTGCGGCGGTGGAGGCGGCCGTGTTGGGTGAGCGCGGCATCGCCTCGGCCGGCCGGCTCGAGGGCAAAGTGGTGGTCGATCATTCGACGACCAAGATCGACACGACCAAGCGCATCGCGGCGGCGCTCTCGGCCGCGACGGCCATGTCGTTCGTCGATGCGCCCGTGTCGGGCGGTCCGGAGGCGGCGCTGCAGGGCAGGCTGGCGATCATGGCGGGCGGCGAGACGGCGGCGATCCAACGCATCGCGCCGGTGATGGTGCAGCTGGGCAGGCTGACGCACATGGGTGCTGTCGGCGCCGGCCAGGCGACCAAGCTCGTCAACCAGACGCTGGTGCTCTCCAACTACTGCGTGATCGCCGAGGCGCTGCGGCTCGCCGAGGCCTACGGCGTCGACGCCGCCAAGATCCCGGCCGCGCTGGCCTCCGGGCACGCCGGCTCCAACCTGCTGCCTGTGCTGTTCGAGCGCATGATCGCCCGCGACTTCACGCCCAAGGGCTATGCCCGCCAGGTACTGAAGGACCTCGAGATGCTGCATGAGGCCGCCGGCGCGCGGCACCTGACGATGCCCATGGCGGCCCAGGCGCTCACCCTGTTCCGGCTGCTGGTCGCGCAGGGCAAGAGCGAGCTCGATGGCACCGCCATCCTGACGCTCTACCCCGAGCCGACGCGACAACAATGAGTTGCGCGCCGCCTGCCGGCCGGTCGTCGGGGCCGCCGCAATCTCCATCACCGTCCTGAGCTTGTCGAAGGACGGATGAGAGGCACCGTCGTGGCCGCGTGGTTCGACAAGCTCACCACGGCGGGGTGAGGCGCGCCGCCTGCCGGTCGGTCGCACAATCCGGCGGCTGCATAGTTCGCGCTTGACCGCCAACGATCCCTTCACCCAGGATGGAAGCCCTGGGGGATCGGTCGACTTTCCAGCGACCGCCGCCGCATGCGAGGCCGCCGCACGCGCGGTTGCGCTGCCTCGCGCAACAACCAACCGCGGCGGTAGGGAGGTCTGTGATGCTGTCCGTTCGTCCGCTGCGTTCGTTCGCGGTGCACCTGGCAATTCTCGCTTCGACGCTGGCCGGCACGGGGGCCGCCTGGTCTCAGGCCGAGCTGAGCATGGGCAACGTCAACCCGCCCAAGCACGGCACGTCCCAGGCCTCCCAGCAGTTCGCCGACAAGGTCGCCGAATTGACCGGCGGCAAGATCAAGATCGCCCACCACCATTCCGGCTCGCTCGGCGGCGAGCGCGAGGTCGCCCAGCAGATCCAGCTCGGCGCCGTCGACTTCGGCCCGATCACCACGGCGCCGCTGTCGACGCTGGTCCCCGAGATGTCCGTCTTCCAGCTGCCCTACATCTTTCGCGACTACGACCACGTCTTCAAGGCGCTCGACGGCAGCGACACCATCGCCAAGTACTACGACGGCGTCCTCGACAAGAAGGGCTTCAAGCTGATCGGCTTCATCGCCGCCGGCTATCGCGGCATCTACGGTCACGCCGCCATCAATTCGCTCGACGACGTCAAGGGCAAGAAGGTGCGCGTGCAGGAGGACAAGATCCTGGTCGCCACCTTCAAGGCGCTCGGCATGATCTCGACCCCGATCGCCTTCCCGGAGGTCGCAACGGCCCTGCAGACGCGCGTGATCGACTTCGCCGAGGGCGGGGTGAACACGTTCTACCACAACAAGTTCTACGACATCGTCAAGTTCGTGGCCGACGTGCGCCACACCCACCAGGCCATCGCGCTCATCATGTCGAAGGCCTCGTGGGCCAAGCAGGACGCCGCAGGCCAGAAGGCGATCATGGATGCCTGGACGCACGCCAAGGCGTTCAATCGCAAATTCATCCTGGACGAGGACAAGTCGATCCAGGACCAGGTGAAGGCAAAGGGCGTCACCATCACCAAGCCCGACGCCACCCCCTTCCGGCAGGCCACGGCGAGCGTCTACGAGGAGTTCTACGCCACCCCCGCCGGCAAGGACGCCAAGAAGATGGTGGACTTCATCCTGGCCGTTAAGTAGCGCCTATGGCCGACGATCCGGGCGATGGCGCCTCCCGCGGAGCGCGCAGCGGAGCTTTGTGGGCCGGCGCCTACGGTGCGCTCGGTCACGTCGGCGGCCTGATCCTCGCTGTCATGGCGGGAGCTGTCTTTCTCCAGGTGGTGTTGCGCTTCCTGGGCCGGACCGGGATCGACGGCCTCGAGGAGGTGCCGCGCTATCTCTTCGTGTGGCTGGTCATGATCGGCGCCGCGTCGGCCATGCAGCGGGGCCAGCACACGCTGCTCGACTACTTCGTCAATCTGCTGGCGCCACGCGGCCGCGCCCTGGTGCTGGTGCTGACCAACGCCGTCGGCATCGCGCTGTTTCTCTACCTGATCAAGCTGAGCCTGGTTCTGGTGCCCAACGCCCAGCTCCAGTCCAGTCCCGGCCTGGGGCTGGCGCTGGGCTACGTCTACGCGGCCATCCCCGTCGGCGCGGCCCTCATCGTCCTGCCTATGCTTCGCAACCTAT
>DATEVP010000460.1:0-13705 GCA_035258465.1 Hyphomicrobiaceae bacterium | reverse complement strand
GCGGCGCAGCACATAACCGCGTCCCTCGTTCGACGGCAGCACGCCGTCGGCCAGCAGGAAGCTGGTCGAGCGCAGGTGGTCGGCAATGACGCGGTGGCTGGCGCGGTGCTCGCCGACGGCGCTGACGCCGCTCAGCGTTTCCGATGCCGCGATCAGCGCGCGAAACACGTCGATGTCGTAGTTGTCATGCTCGCCCTGGAGCACGGCGGCTATGCGCTCCAGCCCCATGCCGGTGTCGATCGAGGGCCTGGGCAGATCTACGCGGTCGCCCGGCCCGCGCTGTTCGTATTGCATGAACACGAGGTTCCAGATCTCGATGAAGCGGTCGCCGTCGGCGTCCCTCGAACCCGGCGGACCGCCGGGGATCTTGGGGCCATGGTCGTAGAAGATCTCCGAGCACGGCCCGCACGGCCCCGTGTCGCCCGCCGACCAGAAGTTGTCGCTCGTGGCGATGCGGATGATCTTGTCGTCGGCAAAGCCCGTCACCTTCTTCCAGATGCGGTAGGCGTCCTCATCGTCATGAAAGATCGTGACCAGAAGCCGCTTGGCGTCGAGGCCGTAGACCTTGGTGACCAGCTCCCAGGCGAGCGGGATCGCCAGCTCCTTGAAGTAGTCGCCGAAGGAGAAGTTGCCGAGCATCTCGAAGAAGGTGTGGTGGCGCGCCGTGTAGCCGACGTTGTCGAGATCGTTGTGCTTGCCGCCCGCGCGCACGCATTTCTGCGAGGTGGTGGCTCTGCTGTAGGGGCGCGTCTCCTGGCCGGTGAAGACGTTCTTGAACTGCACCATGCCGGCCGACGTGAACATCAAGGTCGGGTCGTTGCGCGGCACCAGCGGGGAGGACGCCACGACCTCGTGGCCGTTCCTGGCGAAGAAATCGAGGAACGCGGCGCGGACCTGATTGACGCTTCTCATGCTCACACTCGTGTAGACCGCCTAAGACCGGACTTGCTGTCTTTGCGGGGGGAACCCAGCCTCGCCGCTCTTCTAGCGACGGGGCCCGGCCCTGTCCACAAACCCCAGTCCCACCCAGGCTTAGTCGGATCGTGGCCAAGTGCCCTGCGAATCGATACCCTAAGCCAATGTTCAAAGCCCTCATCAAGAACGGCTTCCAAGTCGAATTCCATTCTCATGCCGAGGCCATCCTGCGCGTTGATTTCCCCGCCGCGGCTAAGGAACTCGCGGCTGCGCTCGGAGAGACGACGATCCCTATAGAAGAAATCATCGCTGGCGGTGGCGGTGAAGCGAAGGGAACGCAGCGTCTGAGGCGAGCGCTCAACAAGAGAGGGTGGGTCAAGACAACATTCGTCGTCGAGAAGCGCATTAATAACATTCCGCGCGAGAGCCAGTCTCACGAAGTGGACCACGTCCGCACGTTTGACCAAGCCAACAGGATTGCTTTGGAGATCGAGTGGAACAACAAAGACCCATTCTATGATAGGGACTTGGAGAACTTTAAGAGACTCCACGCTGACGGAGCAATCTCGCTTGGCGTGATCGTAACTCGCGGAAGATCCCTCCCCGAGAACATGCGCGCGCTCGTCAGAAAATTTCTCGACGTGCGCAAGATCGCAAATCTGGAAGACATGAAGCAGTGGGGATATGAGCCGACGAGCAGGCAACGTGCTGCAATACTAACGCGGACCAACCGTCCGAAGAATCCCATACCCTTCCGGGATGCGTTTGCGGACAAGTTCGTATCGGACAAGTTCGGTGAAGCGACCACACACTGGCGTAAACTCGAGGATCGCATCAACCGAGGGGTTGGCAACCCCTGCCCCCTCATCCTGATAGGCCTACCGGACGGCATCGTGACATTCAATGAGGGAAAAAAGGCGCTCCAAGAAGTTCAAGCGGCTGATGCCTCGGACGATGCGGACGAAGGAGGAACTGACTAGAGAAGCAGCCTCTCAGCATCACGCTTGGCCCGAGAGTTGTGTGCGTACGTCTTCCATGTTGGTTCGTAGCACTCGTTGGCCTCATTGCCCCATGCAGCCCAACCCGCACGCACTCCACGTGCAAAAAGCTCCAGGTACGGCCCCCCCGAACAACTCTCGATGATTCCGTACTGCTCGTCCGGCTTACGAGAATGCTCGCGCTTCCGAGTGGCGAGCAAGTTGACTTGGCGTCTCCCGGGCGCAAGCGTGCGGGCATTTTTTCCGCGCACCCCAAACAAGATTAGCTCGGTCACATTCCGAAAATAGAACCCAACTCCCCTTCCGTCGGAGCCGCCGTCTTTTCGGATCTTATGCCAAACTAGGTTTGACTTGTACTCGAACCCCCATGCCCGCATGATCCCAATACCCTCCGGCAACAGTGCATTCGGAACCCAAAGATACAAATGGGCCGTGGGTGCAATGATCTTCGAGATCGGAAGCAATGCTATATCTTCGAACGACATAGTACCGTAGCGAGATAAGCGACGGTGCTCGGGGGCCATCTTTCCGGTGCGGTTCGTGAAGCGCCACGGCGGGTCCGCCAAGACGGTAGCGAACCGCCGTTTCCCAGCGAATTTCAAAAGCTCATCAGCCGCACGATTCGTTTCAGGCCTGGTCAGCACGAATCATCTCCGGAGATCGAGTTCAGGATACTTATCGCGCTCGAGGATGCTGCCAACCTTCTACATTTGTCCCCAACGTACGACCGCGACCGTTCTGGCCCTAACCGCCAATCACTCTCAACGGGGCTTACGGCGGCGTATCTTTAGGCACTAAACCCAGAACGAATGAAGCAGGCTACATTGATCAGCGCTTCGCCTTGGCGCCCTTCTTGCCGGCGGCTTCCGCCTCGGGCTCCTCGGCAAACCCCTCCGGCCCTTCCTCGGCATCCGTCGCCTCGTCGGCCTCCGGCGCCGCCTGCAGCATCTTGTCGACGATCAGGCCCGCGTTCTGGCGCACGGCCTTCTCGATCTGGTCGGCGACCTTGGGGTGCTCTTTGAGGAACGCCTTGGTGTTCTCGCGGCCCTGGCCGATGCGCTCGCCGCCGAAGGAGAACCAGGCGCCCGACTTCTCGATGATGCCCGCCTTGACGCCGAGGTCGGCGAGCTCCCCGGTCTTGGAGATGCCCTCGCCGTACATGATGTCGAATTCCACCTGCTTGAAGGGCGGCGCCACCTTGTTCTTGACCACCTTGACGCGGGTCTGGTTGCCGACCACCTCCTCGCGCTCCTTGATCTGGCCGATGCGCCGGATGTCGAGCCGCACGGAAGCGTAGAATTTCAGCGCATTGCCGCCCGTCGTGGTCTCCGGGTTGCCGAACATGATGCCGATCTTCATGCGGATCTGGTTGATGAAGATCACCATGCATTTGGACTTGGAGATGGAGGCGGTGAGCTTGCGCAGCGCCTTGCTCATCAGGCGCGCCTGCATGCCGGGCTGCATGTCGCCCATCTCGCCCTCGAGCTCGGCCCTGGGGGTCAGGGCGGCAACCGAGTCGATCACCAACACGTCGATGGCGCACGAGCTCACCAGCGTGTCGGCGATCTCGAGCGCCTGCTCGCCATCGTCGGGTTGCGAGATCAGCAGGTCGGCGACCTTGACGCCCAGCTTACCCGCATAGACGGGATCCAGCGCATGCTCGGCGTCGATGAAGGCGCAGATGCCGCCCTTCTTTTGGGCCTCCGCCACCACCGAGAGCGCCAGCGTGGTCTTGCCCGAGGATTCCGGCCCATAGATCTCGATCACACGCCCGCGCGGCAGCCCGCCGATGCCGAGCGCAATGTCCAGGCCCAGCGAGCCCGTCGATATGGCCTCCACCTCGATCCGGCGGTCGTTGGCGCCGAGCCGCATGATGGAGCCCTTGCCGAAGTTCTTGTCGATCTGGGCGAGCGCGGCCTCCAAGGCCTTCTGCTTGTCCATGCTTCCCCCCTCGACCACCCGCAGCGCCGGCTTTTCCATGGAAATCCCCTTATTTCACGAGTTGCAGATAGAGGCAAAACGCGACTCCGCCTTACCCACCATGTACACGTTTTGTTCTCATAGCGCAAGCTCGGTTCTTGTCGCCTCCCCCCCACAGCTCTCCCATAGCCCACACAGTTCAATTCCTACATTTCTGTGGATTGTGGGCTTTCCCTCTGTAAGCGACTGGGCGTCCGCTATATGCGGCTGGCATGGTCAAGCTAAAGCGACAAGTAGTGAACCGCTCGGCGTTCAATCCCGGCTCGGAGTACCCCTTCTCACTGCGGCAGAACGATTTCGAGATCGCCATGCAGGACGTGTACGACTTCCTGCACGACGTGAACGATCTTCTTCTCGATAAGGGTCTGCACCGTCTTGAGGACATGCTCCGCGGTGCCGGACTATCTGGCACGTTCTCCGACATGCTCCGAGACAGCCTTGCCAGCCATGCGCGTGGCCTTGTGAAGAACAAGCACCCGAACGGACACCCAGACCTGATCAAGCGTGGCGAGTACGCCAACGATGCTGTTGCGGCTGGCGAGCTTGGTGTGGAAGTGAAAAGCACGAAGAAGTCGGGCGGTGCCGTTGATCTGCACGGTCCGCGTGATCATTGGATGTGCGTGTTCGTTTATCGTGCCGATCACAAGACGGAGCCGTCCAGCAAACGCGAACCGACACGGTTTACAGAAGTCTATCTGGCAGAAGTCGAGGAACACGACTTCCGACTGAATGCGCGCGGACCGCGTGGAACGCGTACGGCCACGCTTCATCGCAAGGGGCTTCTGAAAATGCGCAAGAGGTGGATATACCTGGACCCCTAAGTCACAGGCAGCGCAGCAAGATCCGTGAACGCAGCACACCCCATTTCGAAGTAGCCAGCGTCTCGCTCGGTACCTATCGCGCTGTAGCCGACAGCCTCAGCTGCTGCGAGAGTGGACGCGCTGCCGGCGAAAGGATCATAGACAACGCCGGCACCGAGCGGCAACGCGGCGCGCACGATCTGACGCAGGAATCTCTGCGGCTTCAGCGACGGATGCGGCGCGATCTTCCTCTCCTTGCCGCGAGTCGGCGAACATTCGATCACATCCTTGAACGGCTCCTCATTCGAGATTCTACGAAGCCCCCCAGTTCCCCACTTGCGCAGATTGGCCGCCGCCGTCCCTTCCATTGGTTTGCGAAAGATTCCCCAAGGCTCCCAGCAGGACCGCGCCATCATGGATACGTCAGGGAACTCCTCGTGAGCGTTCTTTGGACGATCTCCACCGCGCAATGTTTGCACGAGGCGGATGACCTCGCCGCGCTTCTCAAGTCCAGCTTGCTGAAACGCGACAAAAGTCTGAGTTGAGAGAAGCGGGTTCGACGCAATGAAGATATGTCCGCCCGGGACAAGCACGCGCTTGAGCGCGACCGCCATCTCGACAAAGAAGCGTGTCAGCGCCGCCCGCTCATCGTCCGTCAGGACGGTGAAGCGTGGCAACGGCTTGCGATTGGCGCCATCGAATGTCGGCGGTATACGCCAGACGCCACCGCGCCCGTTGCGCATCTTCGCGTGATTGGTCTCGTTGTATTCGATCAACCCGTACGGCGGGTCTGTGACAATCGCGTGGATCGAATTTTCTGGGACTTCGGCGAGCCATTCCGCGGCATCAGCGTGGACATAGGTGACGTGTTGGGTGAGATGCAAGCGAGTTTGCTGTCCGACCTCTCGGAGCATTTGCCAGACAGTGCCAACCTTCTGTGTCTTGGTCGGAGCCGCCTTGAGCTTTGGCCTGCTCTTGGCCCGCGTCGCACTCCTGGCACGTTTGATATCGGCTCCGCTGTTCTCGCCGACAGGCTGCATCGGCAGCCGAAGAGGCAGAAACAGGGAGTTAGCTTCAATGTGCTTCATCCGGCGGTCTGCCATGCGACTCCCCCTCCGCCAGCCAGCATAGGGGTGGCTTCGCCCACCCCGAATACCGAACGGACAGATATCAACGTCACACGTCACACCGCGCACCCGCGGTAACACCTACTATAATTGTTCTCGTTTGGTTCCGCAAGACTAACGCCCCAGCTCCTCCTTCACCTTGGCGGCGAGCTGCGGCAGCGTGAAGGGCTTGGGCAGGAAGGCGTAGGTCTCGTTCTCGCCGAGGCTCTTCTTGAAGGCATCGTCGGGATAACCCGAGACGAAGATGATCTTGATGTCCGGCTTGGTCTTGCGCATCTCTTTCAGCATGCTGGGCCCGTCCATCTCCGGCATGATGACGTCGCTGACGATGATGTCGATGCGGCCCTTCTCGCGCTCCATCACGTCCAGCGCCTCGAGCCCGGTGCCGGCTTCCAGCACCTCGTAGCCCTGCCGCGACAGCGCGCGGGCGGCGAAATTGCGCACCACGTCCTCGTCCTCCACCAGCAGCACGCGGCCCGTGCCGGTCAGGTCGCGGGTGCCCTCTTTCTTCTTGTCGGCGCGCTGCGGCAGCTCGTCCTCGCTCTCGACGATGTGGCGCGGCAGGTAGACCCGGAACGTGGTGCCCTTGCCCTCCTCGCTCTCGGCGAAGACGTAGCCGCCGGTCTGCTTGACGATGCCGTAGACGGTGGAGAGGCCGAGCCCGGTTCCCTTGCCCACGTCCTTGGTGGTGAAGAAGGGCTCGAAGATCTTGCTCGTCACCTCGGCCGACATGCCCACGCCCGTGTCCTCCACCTCGATCAGCACGTACTCGCCCGCCGTCACATTGAGGTCGGCAAGCTTGAGGCTCTCGCGCTCGGAGATGTTGCAGGTGCGGATGGTGAGACGGCCGCCGTCGGGCATGGCGTCGCGGGCGTTGACGGCGAGGTTGATGATCACCTGCTCGAACTGCGTCTTGTCGGCCTTCACGTGCCACAGGTCGCGGCCGGGCAGGATCTTGAGCTCGATCTTCTCGCCCAGCGCCCGGTTGAGCAGGGCGGAGAGATCGGTCAGCACCTCGCCCAGCTCCAAGACCTCCGCCTGCAGGGTCTGGCGCCGCGAGAAGGCGAGCAGCTGCCGCACCAGGTTGGCGGCGCGATGGGCGCTGTTCTTGATATTCATGATGTCGCGGTAGGCGGCATCGGTGGGCCGGTGCGTCTGCAGCAGGAGGTCGGAGAAGCCGATGATGGCGGTCAGCACGTTGTTGAAGTCGTGCGCGACACCGCCGGCGAGCTGACCCACGGCCTCCATCTTGTGGCTCTGCGCGAATTTGAGCTCGAGCGCCTTCTGCTCGGTGGCGTCGATGGCATACAGGATCGCGCCTTCGCGCCCGCGCTTGCCGACGCCGAGCGGGCTCACGTAGATGCGCCGGGCCAGCTCGTTCCTCGGGCCCGAGGAAACCTCCACCGGCGCCGCGCCCGCACGGCCCGAGACGGCACGCTCGAGCGCCTTCGCCAGCTCGCGGCCAGCCTCCTCCTGGCCCGACGGCACCAGGTCGCGGACGTTGGCCGGGGCGGCGCGGTCCTCGATCGAGAACATGCGCGTGAAGGCGGCGTTGGAGGTGAGGATGCGCCCCTCGCGATCGCTCGTGGCCATGCCGACCGGTGCGGCATGGAAGAGCCGCGACAGCCGCGCCTCGATTTCCGCACGCGTGCCCTGGTGCGGGAGGTCCGAGCTGCGCTCGAGAACGAGGACCGAAGTCATGCCCCGCCCGCCCTGGCTGCGGCAGATGAGCTGCGCGGGAAACGCGCGTCCGTCCTCACGCAGCAGATCGAGCTCGAGCCGGGTCGTGCGCGGCTCGCCGCCCCGCCCCACGCCGCGGATCAGTGCGGCACCGTCGGCCGAAACGAAGTCGCGCAGCGTCAAGGCGCGGCCCGACTCCGGGCGCAGCCCCAGCCATTGCGCCAGCGTCGCGTTGATGTGGGCGACGCGGCCGTCGGGAGCAACCGCCAGCAGACCCTGCGGAAGGCTGTCATAGAAGCCAAGCGTCGCTTCCAGTCCACTCACCGTCTCGATCTCGCGCTTCCTGTCGCGCGTCACGTCCGTGATCTGCCACAGCGCGAGCCGTTCGGCGGCATCCTGGCGCCCGGGCGCCGCAATCGAGCGCACGCCGATGCGCAGCCACCGGCCGCCGGTTGCGCTGCCCATGCGCGGGCGGACAAAGAACTCTTCCTCGCAGGGTTCGCCCCGCTCCGCCGCCCGGTTCAGGCGGAAGAACGCCTGCGCTGCGCCGGGCTCACCGGCGAGCAGCTCCTCCAGCGTGGCGTTCCTCGCAGCACGCCGCCCGGCGAGGCGCTGCAAAGCCGCGTTGGAGTAGAGCACCGTGCCGGCCGGATCGACCAGTTGCAGCCCGCTGTCCAGCCCATCGGCGATCGCCTTGCCGATCTGGGTAGCAGCCGCGCGCTCGCTCAGGCGCAAGACCCCGGACAGAAGCCCGAAAATGAGAAACATGCCGCCGACGGCGAGGATCGCCAGCAGGCCCAGCCCGACCTGCTCGACCGCGCCGCTCATCTGCAGAGCGACGGCTGCAATGCCGGCTATGGCCGCCAGACCCAGCACCGCCAACACGCGTCCGAGCCCTTGCGCGCGCGCAAAGGCCAGAGCTGCAGCCGGGGCCGCGTCGCGGCGTAGCTGGATTTCCGCCATGCGGCCGACTCTAAGCTGATTCTGCGGCCGCAGAGCCCGCAGCGCCTGCAGGATGTGCGCGGGCGGAGCGCGCAAGGCCTCGATGAATGCAACGTCCGGACGCATGAACGAACCAGAGGCTCTTTTGGACTGCACGGTGCGCGCCGGCCGGGCTTCGAGGGTGCCGCCGGTGCCCTTCTAGAAAGCAATCATTCAGGTTAAGATGCCATGAAGGACGCCCCCCTGACGCGGTGCAAACCGATGCTTCGGCGTCCCTCGGCGTGGGTGTAGGTCATCCGCGTCCAACAACGGCTCGACCGGCATATTGCCCGTGCCGAACCGCACGCGTGCTTGGCGCGCGCCGAAAAACGGCGCAATCTCGGCGCATCGAATAGAGGGGTCGAATCGAGGGAAAGTCTGGGACATGAGCTACCAGTTCTGGTTCATCGTCGTGATCTTGCTGGCCGTCGCGTCGTTTGCGGGCTGGTGGGCGTACCGCGTCTACGTGCTCGGCGATACCAGCGTTAAGCTCGGCGGCTGGTTCGGGCCGCGGCCGGAGCCGCGCCTGGGCGTTACCGAGCAGGCGAGCGTGGACAACCGGCGCAGGCTGGTGCTCGTGCGGCGCGACGATGTCGAGCACCTGATCATGACGGGCGGGCCGGTCGACGTCGTGATCGAGACGAACATCAGCGTTCGCCACGTCGAGCCCCCCGATGCGGCAGAGGCCTCCCCGCCGGTGTTCAGCCGGCAGCAGCGCGCCTACGGTCAAGCCGTCAACGAATGAGTGAGCCGACTTTTCGTCGCCGACTGGCCAGCATCTTTGCCGGGCTCCTGCTTGCCATCGCACTGACTTTGCCGGCATTGGCGCAGGCGCCGCCGCAAGCGCCGGCTTCACCTCCCGCCGAAGCGTCACAGGCCCAGCCGCAGCCGGCCCCGACGCTGCCCTCCGATGTCGCCGATGCCATCGCGCGGCTGGCAGGGGCGATCGAGACGGCCGAAAAGGCGATCCAGCATCTGACCGAGCTCGAGGAGGAGCTGGGCCGGCTGCGCATCGACGTCGAGAGCATTCTCACCGATTCGCAAGATGCCGCCGAGACGCTGCGGCCGAAGCTCGTCGCCATCAAGTCGCAGATCGAGAGGCTCGGGCCCGCTCCCGCCAAGGACGCTCCTGCCGAGGCTTCCGCCATCGCGGCCGAGCGCGCCCGGCTGACGGCGCTCGCCTCGGCCTACGACGGGGCCATCAAGTCGACGGAGCTCACCTGGGTCCGCGCGCGCCAGCTGATCGAGAAGATCACGGTCCTGCGCCACTCCCTGTTCGCCAAGAACCTGATGGAGCGGCTGCCGAGCCCGCTGCTCCCGAGCCTCTGGCGAAACCTGATCACGGAGTCGCCCGTGGTCGGGCGCAGGCTGCGCTATCTCGCCCAGGACTGGTACCAGTGGGCCAGCGCCAAGGGGCTCGAGGTCGTAGCCCTGCTGGCGGCGACGCTGCTGCTTTATCTGGTCTTCAAGTACGCCGTCGCCAGGTTCACCGATCGGCGCACGTTGCGATCCGAGACGGAGGCGGCGCCGTCCTTCTTCGAGCGCGCCATGTCGGTGGCTTGGGTCGCGCCGTTGCGCGCTCTCCCCGCCATTAGCGCAGCCCTGGTCCTTTACGTCGGGTTCGACACACTCGACCTCCTCTATGGCGCCTGGGCACGCACGGCGGCCGCGATTCTGAGGGCCGTCTTCGTCTATGCGGCGGTCTCGGCGCTGGTCAAAGCCGTCCTGGCGTTCGATGAGCCGCAATGGCGGCTGGTATCGCTTGCCGACGGCCCGACGCGACGCATCGGCCGCCTGCTCTTGGCCATTACGGCGGTTTACGCCCTCGATGCGGCGCTCACCGACGTCAACCGCGCCTTCCTCGTGCCGCTGACCGTGAGCGTCGTGCAGTCCTTCGCCGCCAGCCTGGCGTTCGCGGCCCTGCTCGTCGGCATTCTGCTCACGCCGTTTGCCCCGCCGGCCGGGACCGCTTCCGTCCATTCGCCGCGCTGGCTGAAGCTGCCGCTGTGGCTCGCCGTCCTGGGCATCTTGGCCTTGGCGCTCCTGGGCTATGTCGCGCTCGCGCGCTTCGTCGCCCAGCAGCTGGTCATGACCGGCGTCGTCGTCCTCGTCTGGTGGCTTCTCTACCTTGCCATCCGCGCCGTGACGCGCGAGCCGCAGCAGCGGGGCTATCCCGTGGGCGAGATGCTGGAGGCCCGTTTCGGCCTCGACGCACCGCGCCGGGACCAGCTCGCGCGCCTCACCGAGATCGCCTTGACCTTCGCGCTCACCATCTGCGCGATACCGGTCTTGATGATGCAGTGGGGCTTTTCGCGCGCCGACATCCGCGACGGCTTCACGTCGCTGTTCTTCGGGCTCGAGGTGGGGCAGTTCCGCATCTCGCTTGCGCGCATCCTGTTCGGCATCGTTCTGTTCATCGCTCTGCTGTTTGCAACGCGCCTGTTCCAGGGCTGGCTGCGGGACAAGGCGTTGCAGCAGACGCGCATGGACCCCGGCATTGCCAACTCGATCGACACCGTGGTCGGCTATGCCGGCACGGCGCTGGCGGCGCTGCTCGCCATCTCGTATGCGGGCCTCGACATCACCAACATCGCCATCGTCGCGGGCGCCCTGTCGGTCGGCATCGGCTTCGGCCTGCAGTCGATCGTCAACAACTTCGTGTCGGGGCTGATCCTGCTGATCGAGCGGCCGATCCGGGTCGGCGACCGCATCGTCCTCGGCGACCAGCAGGGCCACGTGCGCCGCATCTCCGTGCGCGCCACGGAAATCGAGACGTTCGATCGCGCCAGCCTGATCGTTCCCAACTCGGAGCTGATCACGGGGCGCGTTCTCAACTGGACGCACCGCGACTCGCTCGGCGCCGTCAACGTGAAAGTCGGCGTGAGTTACAATTCCGACCCCGAGCAGGTGATGGCCATCCTGAAGAAGTGCGCCGAGGACCATCCGCAGGTGCTGCGCACGCCGGCACCCAGCGTCACCTTCGAGGACTTCGGCGACAGCGCGCTGCAATTCAACCTGCGCGTTTCGCTACCCGACATCGACAAGGCCGCCGGCATGCAGTCGGATCTGCGCGTCGCCATCTTCAAGGCGCTGGGCGCGGCCGGCATCGAAATCCCCTTCAACCAGGTCGACGTCAACCTGCGCGACCTCGACGCCATCAAGCGCTACCTGGCCGAGCACCAGCAGGAGCGTGCCGCCGACCCGGCCCAATCCAAGCCGGCGACGGGCAATGGCAAGCGCGTCCGTAGCGAGGAGCGCTGAGAGAAGATAGAGACGATCGACCAGAGGTGCGCGGCTGCGGCGGTCCGTCGAGCACCTATTGCTCCCGGAACACCTTCTCGCGGCGCTCGTGGCGCTCCTGCGCCTCGAGCGAGAGCGTGGCGATCGGGCGGGCATCGAGACGCTTGAGCCCGATCGGCTCGCCGGTCTCCTCGCAATAGCCGTAGGTGCCCTCCTCGATGCGCATCAGCGCCGCATTGATCTTGGCGATCAGCTTGCGCTGGCGATCGCGGGCCCTGAGCTCGAGCGCGCGGTCTGTCTCGGAGGTTGCGCGATCGGCGAGATCGGCGTGCTGGGCGGAGTCCTCGTGCAGCACGTGCAGCGTCTCGCGGTTCTGGCGAACGATCTCTTCCTTCCAACTCACGAGCTTGATGCGGAAGTAGAGTCTCTGACGCTCGTTCATGAACGGCTCGCTCTCGGACGGCCGATAACCCTCTGGCAATACTATGGAGCTTTGTCGCGCGCGGCTCCGGCGCGCGACCTTCGCGACAAGTTTCTTGGTTTTGGCCGGCGCCCGTCCGCTCCCGTTCAAGGCGGCCTTCGCGCGGAGCTTGCCGACCGCCTTCCTGGTCGTTTTGACGACCTTCTTGATCGTTTGTTTGCGATCGGACTTGCCCATCAGCGCTTCCCGCGGCTCCTTATTTGCTTGTTCTTCGCGCCGCGAGCCGGACCGCGCGATTTGCGCGCCCGTATTTAAGCCGCTGTTTTTGCAAGTCAAGCCGTTGCCGTGCAGAGCAGCAAGAATGGTTTCTGAGCGGGATTCGGCCGCAACCCAGCACCTCCTCCGCCCAGCCAGTATTTCTATGTCTGATGTAGATTATCCGAAGTATTACATTGTAGATATATACCAACTGTTCTTGCACGTTTACGTAGTATTCATGCATTTGCGTCAGAGTTGCTTCGTAACAGGCCGTATTCGGGGTCACAGCAGTGCGGTGATTTCGGCGGTTCGGATAGGGCTATCGAATGGGGCCGCCTCTCCCCCGCGGCCTCCTTCGTAACTACCCGTGAACCGGCGATTGCTGGGCTCCGTAAGCGACGCTCTTCCCTGCGTTCTCCCCCAAGCGTCGCCCAACGCCACTTCCAACTGCCGCCTGGAAGTGGCGCCTTTTTCTTTGCCGCACCGCAACTTCTTGAAGCACGCGACCCGCGCCCTTAAGCTCGCCCGTCTTTTCGCCGGCTGGGAGCGGATGCGCGTCACGATGCAGTTCAAGGGCACGAAAAACTACGTGGCGACCGATGATCTCAAGGTCGCCGTCAATGCCGCCATCACGTTGCAGCGCCCGCTTCTGGTGAAGGGGGAGCCCGGCACCGGCAAGACCGTGCTGGCGCTGGAGGTCGCCAAGGCGGTCAAGGCGCCGCTGATCGAGTGGCATATCAAATCGACGACCAAGGCGCTGCAGGGGCTCTACGAATACGACGCCGTCAGCCGGCTGCGCGACAGCCAGCTCGGCGATGAGCGCGTGCACGACATCAAGAACTACATCCGCAAGGGCAAGCTGTGGGAGGCCTTCACCCACGCGGAGCGCCCCGTGCTGCTGATCGACGAGATCGACAAGGCCGACATCGAGTTCCCCAACGATCTCCTGCAGGAGCTCGACCGGATGGAGTTCTACGTCTACGAGACCGCCGAGACCATCCAGGCCAAGCATCGCCCCGTCGTCATCATCACCTCCAACAACGAGAAGGAGCTGCCCGACGCGTTCCTGCGCCGCTGCTTCTTCCACTACATCAAGTTCCCCGACCCCGACACGATGCGCTCGATCGTGGAGGTGCATTTCCCGAACCTGAAGGGCCGGCTGGTGTCGGAGGCGCTCAAGGTCTTTTACGATGTGAGAGACGTGCCGGGCATCAAGAAGAAGCCCTCGACCTCGGAGCTGCTCGACTGGATCAAGCTCCTCCTGAACGAGGACATTTCTCCCGAGACCCTGCGCGAAAGCGACCC
>DATEVP010000459.1:0-10797 GCA_035258465.1 Hyphomicrobiaceae bacterium | reverse complement strand
CGCCGTTGGCCGCGTATTTGCCGGCGTTTTCCTTATCGAGCGCCGAAAGCTCGCGCACGGCGGCGCGCACGATCGCGGCGGCGTTGTCGGGATCGAGCCAGACATGCCCGTCGATCTCGTCGCGCGTGTAAACATCGGCCTTGCCGTGATCGTCGTCTTCGCCTTCCCAGAGGCCGCCTTCGCGCGCCTTGAGGAGCTTCAGCGACTTCTCGCGGTCGAGCCGGAGGATCCTGGCCTTGCCGGCCAGCGCCGCCAGCCGCTCGAGCTTGGCGGCTCCGGCAACCTCGTTGGAGACGAGCACGTCGCCAATCCCGCCGGCGACCATCACCTAGGCCTCCGACACCTTCTGGCAGCACACGCCGACGGCGCCGAGCGCGACCTGCCGCGCGGCAATATCGGGCGACTTGTGCGTCTTGGCGTGCGGGCGCAGGCGAACGCCGGCACCCCTGGCGAAATCCGCCATGCGTTTCAGGTTGCGCTCGAACGCATCGAGATCGATCAGCAGCGCTGGCGTGTCGACCGCGGCGAGCGGTGCGCCGATTGTTGCCGGTGGGGCGATGGGCATGGGCGACCTGCTGTCCTGGGCTACGTCAGGGTTTCGCGCCGATCGCTTCAGTAGCAGGATAAGGCGCCAAAGAAAAAGGGCCGCTGAAAGCGGCCCTTTCCAGTTTCTGTTTTCCGGCTCAGGCTGCTTTCGGCACGGGGGCCGGCAGCTTCTTGACGACCTGATGCTCGCTCGCCGAGCGCAAGGCGATGCCGAAGTATCTGGTGCGCTTGCCGATGCGCTCTTTCTTGACGCCCAGCTCGCCGATCTCGCGCGTGACGCGCGGATGGGCGAACGGCACCTTGTCGTTCTCCTCGCACCAGGCGCAGTACTCCTCGTAGAGCTCGGTCGATGTGACGCTCGAGCTCTCCGGCGCGGCCACGACGCGCTCGCGGTAGAAGCGCTGGACGTCGCTGTCGGGCACGCCGTGCGGCATCCGGTTGTCGTTGGCGTTGAGACGCCGGACCGGCGGCGGCGACGCGGCTGCCGGTTGCGCCGGAACATCGGCGATTGCCTCGTCGACAGCCTCGGTGACGGCCACGGCCCACGCCGGCCTGCGGACAGCGGGATGATCGTGGAGGCGCCAGTAGGCGAAGGCCACGTACATGCCGAAGCCCGAGCCGATCTCGATCAGCAGCGCCACGAACATCGTCAGCGCCGTCTGCACCGTCTCCACGTCGAAGCCGGAGATCTTGGCGAGCACGCTCGCCTGCGGATCGGCCTGGGCCATCACCGTGCTGCCGGTGGTCTTGGCAAGCTTGGCGCCGATGTCGGAGATGCGCGACTCGAGCTTCTGCGACGTCTGACCGGAGGCAAGCTCGGCATTGAGCTTGTGGTACTGCTGGCAGTAGTCGCGCGCGCCCTTGCCCTTCACGTCGGTGCATTCCTGCGTGACGGCCCAATAGCGCTGGGCCTTGTGCACGTTGAGCTCGGCGGCGACCGTCTCCGCCGGCCGATGCGCCGGGATCCAGGCGAGCTGGTCCTGCGCGCGTTTCGCGTCGGCGCGCAGGTCGGTGTAGTTGGCCGCGGCAACGGCCCGCTGGCCGGTGGTATCCAGCCTGTTGAGCGCCGCGTGCCCCAGTGCCGAGGTCATGGAGTAGCCCGTCACCACGGCCCAGACCACGACGGCGGCCAGCGCCTGCGACCACATGCGATTGCGGATCGCGGCGAAGAAGAAGAACGGCACCAGCGCTTTGAAAACGTCCGCGGCAACGGATGCCGCGCCATAGATTTCCCCGTCCACGGCGGTCTTGCCGAGGCTGAAGCCGAAGCGATAGTTCATGGCCGCCGACACCGCCAGCATGATGCCGGCCGCGATGACGCCCAATACGCCCAAGGCATGTCTTGCCATTGACGCCCCCTGTTTTCCGGCGCGGTCCGTTTGCAGCGGCCGGCCGCATTCGCACTGTCGAGGAGGAACGCGCTGGACCGTGGGGCACGAAACTACGAGCGCTTTCCCTCGAGCGGCCCGGCGGCATGTAGCCGTCAGGCACCACTCGGCGCTCGTCTCGTCCACGGTCAGAAGCCGCAGGCCGGTCACAGGTTATGCACAGAGCGCAATATCTACGCAGCCAACCTGTGCACACCCCGACACGGACCGGCTGAACAACAATGCGTGACGCTTATGCAGCCCCCTCGACCGCTAACTCTAAATGATTCGTAAAGGATTCAGTTGCCTATGCCCCGCGCGGGGCGTCTGAACGAGGGTTGCCCGGCCGCGGAACGATCGGAAATCCCCAGCCCGCTTTCCACTGTTCATCCACCGATGCCGATTCTTTCCACCGACGCCCGGCTCTTCGAGTTGCAGCAGCCATGAGTGGCCTGTTGCTCGAACCCAACACGCGGCTGTGCCCTAAAGGACGATCTCTCCGCGCAGGAAGGCCTGCGCCACCTCGCTCCTGGGGCTGGCGAAGAAGCCCTTGCGCTCGGTGCGCTCGATCATGCGGCCATGGTGGAGAAAGGCCACCTCGTCGGCGAGGCGTCGGGCCTGGCCCAGATCGTGGGTTATGAGCACGATGCGCGTCCCCTCCGAGCGCACGGCGTCCAGCAGGGCCTCGATGGCCTTGGTGGCGGCCGGGTCGAGGTTGGACGTCGGCTCGTCGAGGATCATGATCTCCGGCGCCGTGGCCAGCGCCCGCGCAATCGACAGCAGCTGCTGCTCGCCGCCGGACAGCACCCGGGCGGGCGAGCCGGCGAGATGCGTGAGCCGGGCGCGCGCCAGGGCAGCCTGTGCGCGCTCGGCGCGCCCGGGCCGCGGCACGCCGGCGACCGCCAGGGCGTACTCGATGTTGGCCTGCGCCGAGCGACGCAGCAGCACGGGGCGCTGAAAGACGAAGCCGATCTTCGGCGCACGCCGCCGCTGCGGAGGGCGGCCCGCCCACGTCACCTCGCCGGCGGTCGGCTCGATCAGGCCTGCCAGCACGCGCGCGAGCAGGCTCTTGCCGGCGCCATTCGGGCCGATGATGACGAGCGTGCCCGTTCCCGCGATCTCGATGTCGATGCCGTCGAGCAGGCGGCGTCCGCCGCGCTCGAAGGCGAGGCCGTGGCCGCGGATGGGCAGGATCGCGCTGTCGCCGGCGATGCTGTCGTTGGCGTTGGCGGCGCGCTGCACCTCGGCCTCACGCGTAAGCCGAGCGGGTGGCTGTCGCGCGCAAACCCATCAGCAGCGCATTGACGCCGATGGCCATGGTCAACAGGATCAGGCCGAGCCCGAGGGCGAGCGCCAGATCCCCCTTCGACGTCTCGAGCGCGATCGCGGTCGTCATGACGCGCGTCACATGATCGATGTTGCCGCCGACGATGATGACGGCGCCCACCTCCGCCGTCGCCCGCCCGAAACCGGCCAGGCACGCGGTGAGCAGACTGAAGCGGCCGTCCCACAGCAGCGTCGGCACGGCGCGGAGCGTGCCGACACCCAGCGCGCGGAGCTGCTCGTCGTACTCCTGCTTGAGGTCCTCGATCGTCTGCCGCGCCAGCGCGGCGACGATGGGCGTCACCAGCACCGTCTGCGCCACGATCATGGCCGTCGGCGAATAGAGCAGGCCGAACCCGCCCATGGGGCCGGCATTGGAGAGCATGAGGTAGACGATGAGGCCGACCACGACCGGGGGCAACCCCATCAGCGCATTGACCAGCAGGATCAACAGCAACCGGCCGCGGAAGCTGCTGATGGCGATGAGGGCGCCGATCGGCAGTCCGATCAGAGCGGCCAGGAACGTGGCCGACAGGCTCACCTTCCAGGACAAGAAGACGATCTCGGCCAGATTGGCATCGAGCCTGCCGATCAGCCGGAAGGCCTCGCCGATGGCGTCGAGAAAGTCCTGCATGGGCTTTGGTTCCGGTGCTCTGCAAAGGTTCCGATGCTCTGCAAAACCATCCTGCGCCGTATCGGCCGCACCGTCAAAATGTAAAGAATGGTGAAAAATGCCAGTCAAACAGGCCCTAATGGCACGGACGGAACGGCCCGGGACAGGTGAGCCGTGCCGCGACTTCACCACTTGCATCGAGACCATCGGCGCGGCCAGGGCGGTCGGCGCGATCCTAGCGGAGCCAACCGAGGGAGAATTCGCATGTCATACGTGGGTGGATTCGTCCTGCCCGCGCCGAAGGCAAACCTGCCGGCCTACCGCCGGATGGCGAAGAAGGCGGACGGTGGTCTTTTCCTGGATCGTGCTCGCAGCGCGATCTCGGCGCTTCGCGTGGAGGCGACGCGAACGAGGCCGCCGCTGATCGGCGCCGGTCACGGAAGTTTCTCTCCTCCTGTCCAAGCGCCGCGCCTGACTCAATAGCTGGCGAAGGTCAAGACTTGACCGCATGCCGTGCCAGGTTCAATCCTTGGCCAACAGCAAAGCTTGAAGCAGTGGACGGGCGAGCGGGCGCGCCCAGCGCACCTTGGCTCAATTCCCATGTTTTTTCATTCACACGCTCGAGAGGCCCGGTTGATGCCTACGTGGACCCTCCTTCGGAGAGGGTTTTTCTGGGCCACGGGCGCCGTGGTCCTCCTCGCGCTCCTGGCTTCCATGCCGAAATCGTCGGCCGAAGCCGGCGTGCTGGAAGCGATACGGGACCGCGGACAACTCGTATGCGGGGTGGGCAACGGGCTCAAAGGCTATTCGGCGGTCAATGGCAATGGCACCTGGAGCGGCATCAGCGTCGACTTCTGCCGGGCCTTGGCGGCTGCCGTCCTCGGCAACAAGGACGCCGTGAAGTTCGTGCCGCTGCCGCCGGGCGATGGCTTCTCCGCCCTGCAATCGGGCGAGATCGACATCCTCTCGCGCAATGCCACCCTGACCTCCAGCCACGATACGGGCCTCGGCATCCGCTTCCCGGGCGTGCTCGTCTATGACGGCCAGGGCTTCATGGTGCGCAAATCGCAGGGTGTCGCCAGCGCGTTGGAGCTGTCGGGGGCGCGCGTGTGCGTGGTCACGGAGACGGCGGATGCGCAGGGCATCGCCAGCTATTTCGGCGGACTGAAGATGCCGGTCGAGCTCCTCAAGTTCGACAAGTGGCAGGACGTCGTCGCCGCCTACACCAACAAGGGATGCCAGGTGCTTTCGGCCGACGTCTGCACGCTCGGTCTCACCCGCCAGCAGTTTGCCGACCCCGGCGAGCACATCCTCCTGCCGGAGCTTGCCAGCAAGCACCTGGTCGGGCCCGCGGTCCGGCAGGGCGACGAGGACTGGTTCAGCGTGGTGCGCTGGACGCTCTATGCCCTGATCGCGGCCGAGGAGCTCGGCATCACCAGCGCCAACGTCGACGCCATGAAGGGATCGGGCAGCGGCGACGTGCGCAATTTCCTGGGCGTCGATTTGGATTTCGGCAAGCGCTTGGGGCTGAGCGCCGATTGGACGCAGCGGATCGTCAAGCAGGTCGGCAACTATGGGGAGTTGTTCGAGCGCCACCTCGGCCCCAAGTCGCCCTTGAAGCTCGAGCGGCGTCTCAACAACCTCGCCGGCAACGGCGGGCTTCACTACGCCCCGTCGTTCCGCTGAGGCCGCCGTTCAGCGCTTGACCACCTCGACCTGGACGGTCTGCCCGGCCTGCACCGTGAACACGCGCTGAAACACCTCGCCGGCATTGCGGGCGCTCACCGTGTAGGTACCGGGCGCGAGGATGTGCGTGGGCAACGCCCCGACGCTCTCCTTGACGGTGGCGCCCTGCGCATTGGCCAGGTTCCACTGGGTGTCGGCCAGGGCGTCGCCGCCGGCGCGGCTCACCAGCTTGAATGTCACCTTGGCCGCGGCGTGGGTCAGCGTGGCCTCCGTGAGCTTGCCGGCCTCGACCGTCACGTCCGCGCGCGCCGTGGCGTTGGCGTCCCCGTAGGTTCCGACGATACTGTAGATGCCGGCGTTGAGCCTGATGATCACGCCCGGCCGCAGCCCACTCATCACCCGCGACCTTTGCCGCTCGTCGGAGAAGATCTCGTAAGTGATGGCCCGCTCGGGAATGGCCTCGCCGGTGCCGAGCAGCGAGCTCACACGCAGGCCCCCGGCGTTGAGCACGAACCGCTCTTGCGTGCCGCCTTCGGCCGGGACCGCAATTCTGCGCGTGAGATGCGCCCGGCCGAACGCCACGCTGACGAGGTAGTCGCCGGGCTCGAGGCGCAGCGCGGGGCTCGGGTCGCGATGCGTGGAGACGAGCTTCGGCTTGCCGTCAGGCCCGGGCCGGTCACGGAAGATATGCCACACGAGGCCCTGCTCGATGCCTTGCCCGTCCTCGGTCAGCAGGGCGACGAGCTGCACCTGGCCCGGCCCACCCCCGGCCGCGGCAGGCTTCACGTCCGTCGCTGAACGCGGCACCACCGTCGTGTTGGGGGGCAGCAGGCTGCCCGGCGCCTCGAGCCGCGGGGCCGGCACGATTTGGGTAGGGCCGCGCGGCTGGGCGGGATTGGTATCGACCTGCCACGGCGCCCCGACCTGCTGGGCAAGAGCCGGCGCGGGGCCGAGGCACGCCAAGAGTGCTGCCGTTGTCAGGCCACAGAGCAGGATACCCCGACGCGCCATTCGCCGTTCCTCGCTGAAAAGCCGATTCGCGTCACATTCGGCGAGGAGTCTAGCAAATCTGAGGCAACGATGCTCGCCCGGCCACCCGGCTCAATCGGCCGTCATCTCGAACAGCTTGGCTTCACCCGCGCCCAGATCGAGCGCGCGCTCATAGCGCTTGTCGCGCGTTTCCGCCCTGATCTGGTAGCGGCCGGCCTGCAGCGTCACGGACGGCTCGGACTGACCGGTTGTCCACACCGTACGCCCGGCCTGGTCCCGCACATCCCAGAAGACCTCTCCCAGCGGAATGCCGCTCGCGCCCGTGAGCCGCAGCTTCAGCGTGCTCGCCTGGTGCTCGAAGCCGAGCTGCTGCGTCTGCCCCGCCTTGATTTCGACCTCGCGCACGATGCGGGCGTTCATGACGCCATAGCGGCCTTCCACCCGGTAGCGGCCGCCGGGCAGATAGAGGTCGGGAGAAGCGCGGCTGGTCGTGAGCGTGTCGAACAGGGCGCCATCGAGGCGATCGACACGGTAGGAGACCGGGGCGGCGAGGGTCGGCGTTCCCCCAAGCGGCCGCGTGGACAGCGAAAGCCGGCCCGCGGCAAGCGAGAGTGTACGCCGCACCACGTCGCCTGGGCCGACGGCCACCCGATCCTGCATCTCCGCGCTGCCCTGCCGCACGTTCACGTAGTAGGTCCCCGGCGGCAGCACGAACTCCGCTTGCCGGGCGGCCGAGCGGGCGATCTCGCGCCGACCTCGCGGTGCGTCGGGATCGTCCTCGAACACGCTGAAGATGGGCGCCTCGAGCGGGCCGCCATCGCGCCCGGTGGCCGTCAGCTGCAGCAGCGCCCCGTTGAGAGGAATATCGACGCGGCCCTGGCTCCCCGCGGGGACAACGATGGACCGCTCCGTGCGAACGAGCCCCTGCTCGACGCGCACTACGTAGCGCCCGGCGGGCAGCGTTGCGATGCCCTCGCTGCCCTTGAACACAGCGAGCGGGGCACCGGCCGCGTCCTTCTTGGCGTCCGCGCCCTGGCCGGCGCTGCTGATCGTAATGATGGCATCGCCCAGCGGGGCGCCGGTCTTCTGCGCCTGCCCTCTCACCTGCAGCGTGCCGCCGTTGAGGACGAGATCGACCAGCGTGGGCCCTTGCTCGGCGACGTCGACGGTCGCCTGCGCCGACACCGGCCCATCGCGCGCCTCGACCACATAGCGCCCCGCTCTCGCGGGAACGTGCGGGTTGGCGGCCTGCGCATCGAAGAGCACGGTTGCGGGCATGCCCTCGGGGAAGACGATCCAATGCAGCGGCCAGCCCACCGGCTCGGTCTTCGGCGCCAGCAGCGCCCGCAGATAGAGGCCGGCCGGCGCATCCTGGGGCACGATCGGAGCGGGGCTGGAAACGGCGGGCCGCGGCGGCGGCGTAGTGGGCGCAGGGGCGGCGAAATCTCCACCGATGCTGGCGATGCGCAGCGCACTCTCGATTGCCGCATCGACCTGGTCGCTTGTCGGCGGATTGAAGAAGCGCCCGCCGGTGATCTGCGGCAGGCAGAGCATCTTGGTGGCGTCCTCCGCCTTCAGCCCCAGCCCCACCACATGCACGGCGACCCTGGCGGCGCGCAATTCGGTCGCGACGGCACACAGATTGGGCTGGCAGTTGTCGGCATCGTCGTGGATGAGCAGCAAGCTCAATTTGCCGGGCGCGGATGCCAACGACTTGGCGGCCTCCTGCAGCGCCAGGGTCAGCGGCCCCCGCCCCCGCGGATTGAACTTTTCCAGCGGGCCCACGATCCGCCCCACATCGACCGGCTCCGGCGGGAGAATCACCTCGACGTCGCCGCAGTCGCCGCGTCGATGCCCGAAGGAGGCCAGCCCGACGCGGGTCTGCGGCCCTACCTTGGCAATCCCGCGCCGCAGGGCCTCGCGGGCGACGGTCAGCTTGTTTGCGCGCGTGCCCTCGATATTGCCCCACATGGAGCCCGACCCGTCGAAGACGACGATGATGGAGGGCGGCTCGTCGGCGGCGTTGACCGCGACCAGGCTCAGAATGCCCGAGAGTAGCGCGAGCGCCACAACCAGCCCGCGATTGCCGACGTGACCCCACATGCGTTGCGAAACCCCGTTCCTCATGTGCAGGAAGGCAACCCCATTGTACTCGTGGACGAGTTGGTTTAGCGAGAGCTTAGGTTTGTCGACTTCCGAGTTGAGTTGTATGGGTCAGGAGACCATCGACCTCATCCTGAGGCGCCGGTCGGTGAAACCGGCGATGCTGGGCGAGCCGGGGCCAACCTCTGCGCAGCTCGACACGATTCTGACCGCCGCGGCCCGCGTGCCCGATCACAAGAAGCTGGCGCCCTGGCGCTTCATCGTGTTCGAGGGCGAGGCGCGCGCAACGTTCGGCCGCGTGCTTCTGAAGGCGTGCCTCAGCGAGGAGAAGGAGACGCCCTCCGCCGCCCGGCTCGAGTTCGAGCGCACGCGCCTCCTGCGGGCGCCGACCGTCGTCGCGGTGATCTCGCGCGTGACGCCCAACCCGGCGGCACCGGAATGGGAGCAGATCCTCTCCTGCGGCGCCGCCTGCTTCAGCCTGTGCCTGGCCGCCAACGCGATGGGCTTCGGCACCGCCTGGATCACGGAGTGGTATTCCTACAATCCGGCGGTGCGCGCGGCCCTCAAGCTGGCCGCCGGCGAGCGCTCGGCTGGCTTCATCTACATCGGCACGGCGAAGGAGCAGCAGCCCGACCGCGACCGGCCGCCTCTCAACCAGATCGTCACGCGCTGGACCGGCTGATACCGGACACGAGAGCAAGGAGAGACGGGTGTTCTACGAGACAGCCACCAACAAGCATGGCCTCAAGCACGATCCCTTCAAGGCGCTGGCCGTGCCGCGCCCGATCGGCTGGATTTCCTCCGTCGGCAAGAACGGCATTTGCAATCTGGCGCCCTACAGCTTCTTCAACGCCGTCGGCGAGAAGCCGCATTACGTCCTCTTCAGCTCCGCCGGCCCCAAAGATTCGCTTCTCAACATTCACGAGACCGGCGAGTTCGTGTGCTCGCTCGCCACCTGGGATCTGCGCTTCAACATGAACATGACGTCGGCGGCCGTGCCGCGCGGCGTCGACGAGTTCCCGATCGGGGATTTGACCGCGGCGCCGAGCCGCCTCGTCAAGCCGCCGCGGATCAAGGAGAGTCCGGCGGCCTTCGAGTGCAGGCACTGGAAGACCGTCGATCTGCCACCCCTGAACCCCGGGGACAAATCGACCTACTCGGTGGTGTTCGGGCAAGTCGTCGGCATCTACATCGACGAGCGCTTCATCAAGGACGGCTTGGTCGATACCGGCGCCATGCGCCCCATCGCCCGCCTCGGCTACATGGACTACGCGGTGGTGACGCCGGAGACCGTGTTCTCCATCAATCGGCCCACCGCCGAAGAGGCCATGGCCAAACTCAAGGTCCGCGCGGCGGAGTAGTCCGTCTCCGAATGCCGCTCCTCCCAGAAGCGCGCGCCGTCATTCCCGCGGAGCATCAGCGGAAGCGGGAATCCAACCCCAGGTATTGATCGTGGTGCTTGCGGCTGGATTCCCGCTCAGCGCTACCGCTTGGCGGGAATGACGAGCCCCCCGCGCCCTGGTCGGTCCTCACGCCCGCCGTGCCGCCTTCGCGCGTGCCAGAATGCGCTCCGCCCGCTTGACGTGGGCCTTGTCGATCATCTGGCCGTCCAGCGCCAGCGCGCCGGCATCAGGGTTGGCCGCGAAGGCGGCAATCGTCTTCTCCGCCAAGGCGACCTGATCCGCGCTGGGCGTGAAGGCCGCGTTGATCGCCGCCACCTGGTTGGGATGGATCGCCATCTTACCGGTGAAGCCGTCGTCGGCGGCCTCGCGCGCTTCCCGGGCCAGGCCCTCCTCGTCGCGGAAGTTGACGAACACCGTGTCGATCGGCTGCGCGTTGGCCGCCACGGCCGTAACCAGGCACAAATCGCGCGCCATCCGGTAGAGCGACCGCCACGTGCGCCCATCCGCCTCGCGATTGCTCCTCGCGCCCAGCGCCGCCGACAGGTCCTCGGCGCCCCAGGTGAGGCCCTCGAGCCGCGCGCTGGCGCCGACATAGGAGCGCAACGCCAGCAGCGAGGAAGGCACCTCGCTCGCCAGCACGATGATCCGCGTCTCGCCCTTGGGTGCGCCGGCGCGCTCCTCGGCATGATGCAGCGCGATCGACAGCTTGTGCACGTCCTCGCCCGAGCGCGCCTTGGGCAGCAGGATGCCGTCCGGCCGGCTGCCG
>DATEVP010000458.1:0-2104 GCA_035258465.1 Hyphomicrobiaceae bacterium | reverse complement strand
GTGCCGCAGGCGCTGAGCGGCGGCTTCATATTCCAGGACCTGATCTGGTCGACGTACCGCTTCTATGCCGCGGGCATTGCGGCGGCGGCCATCGGTCTCGTATGGCTGCTGATCGAGAAGACGCGCTACGGGGCCATGATCAAAGCCGGTGCGCACGACAGCGAGATGGTGCGCGCCCTCGGTATCAACCTGTCGCTGCTGCGGCTCGGAGTCTTCGTGCTCGGCACCATGCTGGCAGCGTTCGCCGGCATCATCCTGGCGCCCATCTGGGGCATACGTCCGCACATGGGCGTGGATGCCGTCGTGCCGGCGTTCCTCATCATCGTCCTGGGCGGGGTCGGGAGCTTCTGGGGCGCCGTCATGGCGGGCATTCTCGTGGGTCTCGCCGTGGGCCTCTCCGGTGCCTATGCCTCGGAGTGGTCGCTGCTCTCCATGTACGTTCTGCTGGTGGCCGTCGTGACGGTGCGCGCACGCGGACTGTTCGGCAAGAAAAGCCTGCTGGAGGCGTAAGAGGAATGCCCGCTAGGCCCGATGCCGGTCGCCTCGTGACGCCAGCCATGATCGGGCTGTGGCTGGTGCTCGCCAGCGTGCCCTTATGGATCGGCAAGGTCGGTCTCTATCCCTATATCGGCGTCGAGATCCTGATCTGGTCGATCTACGCGCTGGCCTTCAATCTGGTGCTCGGAACGGCAGGCCTGCCCTCGTTCGGCCACGGAGCCTATTTCGGCGTCGGCGCCTACGCCTTCGGCCTCGCCCAGTTCCATCTCGCCTATAACCTATGGATCTGTCTCGGCGTGGCGCTGATGACGGCGGGCTTGGCGGGCCTGATCGTCGGGCTCTTCATCTCGCATCGCCGCGGCATCTATTTCGCCTTCCTGACCATCGCCTTCGGCCAGATCTTCTGGACCATCGCCATCAAGGCGTACGGCATTACCGGTGGCGAGGACGGGTTGTTGCGGATCGCGCGGCCGCCGGCCGACTTGGGCATCGTGGCGTTCGATCTCCGCGACAACGTGGCGCTCTACTATTTCGTGCTGGCGCTGTTCGTCGTTGTTGTCGTGGCGCTATGGCGGCTGGTGCATTCGCCCTACGGGAGGGTGCTCTCCGCGATCCGCCAAAGCGAGACCCGCGCGGCGCACCTTGGCTACCCCGTCTGGCTCTACAAGCTCAGCGTGTTTGTGCTCTCCTCGGCGCTTTCCGGCTTGGCGGGCGGGCTGTTCGCCATGGCGCAGCTCTCGGCCTTCCCCGACGTCATGAGCCTCAACCAATCCGGCCTCATCGTGATGATGACGCTGATCGGCGGCGGGCTCGTCAGCTTCTGGGGTCCGGTGGTCGGCGTCGTCGTCTTCCTAGCCGCGCGCGACCTGATCGGCGCGGTGACCAACGCCTGGATGCTTTATTTCGGCCTGCTGTTCATGGCCCTCGTGCTGTTCCGGCCAGAGGGCATCGCGGGCATGGTCAAGTCCGTGCTCGAGCGCCGTGCGTTACGGGCGCAGGGTGGCGCGGCGCTGCGTTTGCTCTTCAGGAGCGGTTGATGGCTCTGATCGAGGCGGAAGGCGTGCACGTGCGCTTCGGGGACCGCGTGGTGCTGGAGCAGATCGACTTGTCCGTGCCGGAAGGCGAGCTGCACGGTATCATGGGTCCCAATGGTGCCGGCAAGACCACGTTCTTCAACGTACTGACCGGTCGGGTCAGGCCGAGCCGCGGCCGCGTCCGTCTCGATGGCGAGGATGTCGCCCGGCTCAGCCCCCACGCAATTGCCAAGAAGGGCGTGGCACGGTCCTTCCAGATCATGACGCTGTTTGACGAGTTCACGGCGCGCGAGAACGTCATGGTGGCGCTCCCCTCCTTTCGCGCCCGCGGTTTCGATGCGCGTCGTGCAGTCGCCAACGACGCAACCTTCGCGCGCGAGGCCGACGAGGTGCTGGCCTCCGTCGGGCTCATCGAGAAGCGGGCTGTCACAGCCAAGCAGCTACCCTACGGGGAGCGCCGGGCCCTGGAGATCGCCGTCGCGCTGGCCCAGCGTCCGCGCGTGCTTTGCCTCGACGAGCCGACCTCCGGCTTGGGGAGCGACGGCACGCAGCGCCTCGCCGAGCTGATCGGC
>DATEVP010000457.1:0-2111 GCA_035258465.1 Hyphomicrobiaceae bacterium | reverse complement strand
AACGAGGCGATCAGCGTCCGCAACTGCGCGGGCGTCTCGCAATTGCGGGCGAAGAGGATGAGGCCACAAGGACGCGAGCCGGCAAAGAAGCGCCGCTCAGCGTCGCTGAGCTTCGCGCCCGCACAGCCTGAAATGAAGGCTTTGAGATCCACGACGCGGGTTAACGCGCGTCGCGGTTCGCGGTCAAGGCCGGAAAGCGCCCAAATCCCGCCGTCTATTGCGCCATGACCAGGCAATCAGGCAGGCCTTGCGACTTCAGCTGACCGCAGAGCTTGTTGGCGGCCGTTTTGTCGGCGATCGGGCCGATGCGCAGCCGATACCATGTTCCCTTCGCCCCGAGATCGGCTTTCTGCACGATGGGCCGGTAATTGGCGAGCAGGCTCGGATATTTCTGCTGCATGTCGGCGAAGCTAGCCAGCGCGTCCGTCTGGTTCTTCTTCGAGCCGACCTGCACGACATATTTGCTCGGGGCGGCCGCGGCCGGCGTTGCCGCAGCGGTCTGCTGGGCAGCAGGTTTCGCGGCTGGCTTGGGCTTGGCCGTCGGCGCCGGTGGAGCTTGCAACGACGCGACCTCTTGCGGCGCAGCCTCGGCGGCTTGCGGCGCAGCAGCAGCCGGCGGAGCCGCGGCAGCTGCGGCGAGTTGGGGATCGGCAGCGGGAGCCTCTGGCGCAGCGGGGGCGGCCGCAGCCTCGGCGGCCGGAGGTTCGGCCAGCGAGCCATCGGGACGCACGACCGTGGTTTTCACCTTGCGCGGACCGCCGTCAGGCATCGATGCATCGTCCGCGGCCACGGCAATGGGCTCGGCGCCACCAACCGCCTGGGTGGTTGGCGGCGTGGCGAGATCGGTGGTCGCGACCGGCGCCGGCATGCCGGCAGTCTCGGCCGAAGGCGGCAGGGCCGGCACGGCGACATTCTCCTGGCGCGGCACAAGACGCTCGGATTCCGGCTCATCGCCATTCTGCAGCCTGTCGTAGATCAGCTTGTTTTTGTGAGGAAATTCCTTGCCGCCAGGCTGGTCGGGCAACTCCTTGACGGGCCGGTTGTCGGCCTGGACCAAAGGCGGCTGCTCGTTGCCGAGACCGCCGCCGCTCTGCTTGTAGGCGAAGGCCAAGGCCCCGCCGAGAGCGATCGCGCCGAGTAGCGCGCTGCCAACCATGAAGGCGCTCCGCCCCCTGATCGTCATTCCCGTCTTGGCGCGGGCGCCGGGTGCCGGAAGGGCCTGCCCCTCGTCGAGGAAATCCGCGTCGATCCGCTCGCCCTCATAAAAGTCCTGCGCCGCGTGGCGCATTTGATCGTTCGAGCCCAACGAGATCTGGGGCGGCTGGTCGTAGAGGGCGTCGAAGGCTTGCAGCTGCCGCCGCGGGTCGCTTTGCGGGACTTGTCCTCCCTGCGAGCCGTAATCGTGGGCGGTCTCGTCGGGGAAGGTCTCGAAGCCCTGATCGGCCTGGCCTTCCGGATGCCCATAGCCGCCCATGCTGTCCTGGCCGAGATGTTCTTGATGACCGAAGGCGGGAGCGGCGGGGAAGCTCGTGTCGGGGAAACTTGCGTCAAAATTCTGCGGCTCGGGGAAGCTCGCGTCGGCAAAGCTCTGCTTGGCGAAACCCTGATTGGCAAAATTGGCGTCGGCGAAATTTTGATCGAAGCTCGTCTCGGGGAAACTTGCATCCCCCATGGCGGGCTCGGGGAAGCTCGCATCGGCGAAGTTCTGATTGCCATAGGGCTGGCTCGGGAAGCCTTGCGCGCCGTTATAGCTCGACGCGGGATAAGCCTGCGATCCTGCATGCTCAGCGCCGGGATAGCTCGGAGCGCGAACCGGCTGGTTGGTGGGCTGATAGCTCTGCGTCGAAAATTCAGTTGCCTGATAGCTCGGCGCCGCTGGGTGGCCGGGCGCGGAAGCCGGATAAGAGCCTTGATAACTCGGCGCCGCCCCCGGATGAGGGCTTTGATAGCTTGGCGCGGCGGCGGGGTGGGGACTTGGATAGCTCAGAGGGGACGGCGATTGCGGGCTTGGGTAGCTTAAGCCCGAAGCGGCCTGCTGGCTTGGCTGCATGGGCGCCGGGGCGGTGTAAGGGGCGTAGGCAGGTTGCGGCGGCTCCGGGGCCTGTGGGCGG
>DATEVP010000456.1:0-2173 GCA_035258465.1 Hyphomicrobiaceae bacterium | reverse complement strand
CACGCTGTCGCTGGTCGCCGTGTTCATTCCGATCCTGTTCATGGGCGGCATCGTCGGGCGCTTCTTCTTCGAATTCGCCATGACGATCAGCATCGCCATCCTGCTGTCGGGCTTCATCTCGCTCACGCTCACGCCGATGCTGTGCTCGCGCCTGCTCAGGCCCCACCAAGGCGAGGAGGCCAAGCCGGGGCTGCTGTCGCGCATCTTCGAGAAGGGCTACGACCTGATGGCGCGGGGCTATCGCGTGACGCTCGATGCCTCGCTCAAGGTGCCGGTGCTCATGCTGCTCGTCACGCTTGGCACCATCGTGGCAACCGTGTGGGCCTTCGGCGTCGTCAAGAAGGGCTTCTTGCCCACCGAGGACACCAGCATCATCATCGTCAGAACGGAGGCGGCGCCCGACATCGCCTTCCAGGCGATGCTCGATCGGCAGCGCATCGTGGCCGAGCGCATCCGCCAGGACCCCGACGTTCTCTACATCAACTCGAACGTGGCCCAGAGCTTCTTCAATCCCACGCTCAATCGCGGCTCGATCTTCGTTCAGCTGAAGACCCGACCGGAGCGCAAAGCCAAGGCCAGCATCACCGAGGTGCAGACCCGGATGCGGCGCAGCCTCGCCGGCATTCCCGGCATGCGCGCGTTCCCGGTGCCGCTGCAAAATCTGCGCATCGGCAGCCGCAGCGGCGCGGCGCTCTACCAGTACACGTTGACCAGCGTCAATCAGACCGAGCTCTACGAGAATGCGCAGCGCCTGGTCGAGCGCGTGAAGCAGGCGCCAGCCTTCGCCGACGTGACGACGGATTTGACCCTGGGCGCGCGCCAGCTCACCCTCGACATCGACCGCGACGCGCTGGCGCGCTACGGCCTGACCATGGACGTCGTGCGCTCCACGCTCTATTCGGCGTTCGGCACGCGCAAGATCGCGACCGTCTACACGCCCGCCAACGACTATGCGGTGATCCTGGAGGCCGACAAGGCGCGCACGCTCGATCCCACCGTGCTCTCCAAGGTGTTCGTGCGCAGCGGCACGGGCCAGCAAGTCCGGCTCGATGCGGTCATGACGGTCACGCTCGGCCCTGGCCCGGTCTCGGTGGCCCGCCAGAGCCAGCTGCCGGCCGTCACCATCACGTTCAACCTCGCGCCGGGCTACACGCTGGGCGAGGGCGTGGTGGCGATGCGCGAGCTCGAGCGCGAGGTGAAGATGCCGGCCACCATCACCGGCCAGTTCGCCGGCACCGCGCAGGTTTTCGAGAGCTCCTTCAGGGACCAGCCGCTGCTGATCGCCGCCGCCATCCTGACGATCTACATCGTGCTCGGCATCCTCTACGAGAGCTTCATCCACCCGGTCACGATCCTGTCGGGCCTGCCCTCGGCCAGCCTCGGCGCGCTGCTGATCCTGTGGCTGTTCGATGTGGAGCTGACCATCATCGCCGTGATCGGCATCATCCTGCTGGTCGGCATCGTCAAGAAGAACGCCATCATGATGGTCGACTTTGCCATCGAGGCGCGCTCGCGCGGGGCAAGCGCCTACGATGCCATCCGCGAGGCCTGCCTCTTGCGCTTCCGGCCGATCATGATGACGACCATGTCGGCCCTGTTCGGCACGATGCCGATCGCCATCGGCTGGGGCTCCGGCGCCGAGCTGCGCCAGCCGCTGGGCCTGGCCGTGGTCGGCGGCCTTGCCGTCTCCCAGCTGCTCACGCTCTACATCACGCCGGCGATCTACCTCACCTTCGAGCGGTTAGGCGCGCGGCTCTGCGCCGGCCGGCGCGAGCACATCCCCGCCGCCGAGGCCCCCGCCGAAAAGCCCCGCGCGGCTGCCGAGTAAGAATTCCCTCTCCCCATGCTTCTTCAGCATGGGGAGAGGGTTAGGGTGAGGGTGAGGGGCGGCAACAGACGCCGGCGCAAGCTTCTGCCCCTCACCCCGGCCCTCTCGTCATGGCGAAGCCATGCTCCGCATGGACGCGTTGTTGGAGCGGGCGGATAGCTTGGCGTTACGCGGGGAGAGGGGGCGCCGGCTCATGGTGCAGGGCACGCCGGTCGGCACCCACGACGTGTTGTTCAGATACAGATCGCAGCGCGCCAGCTGCACGCCCAGGTGCGTGCTCATGCAGACCGTGTCGCCGAGAGCGTAGGCCGAGCCCTGGAAGCGGCAGCGGCAGGGAATGCGCTT
>DATEVP010000455.1:0-8728 GCA_035258465.1 Hyphomicrobiaceae bacterium | reverse complement strand
GAGCGCTACGAGCGCTGGCGCCGGCTCGACTCGGCGCTCTCGGCTGCCACCTTCGATGGCCTCAACCGGCTCTTCTCCAACGACTGGACGCCGTTGCGCACGCTGCGCGACTTCGGCCTGGGGCTCGTCGAGCGCATGCCTGGCCTGAAGCAGCTGTTCGTCGCCGAAGCCGCCGGCCTCACCGGCGACGTGCCGAAGCTCCTGCGCGGGGTGCCGCTGTGATGTGCTCGCGCGTTACCGGTTCGCGAGCGAACTCCGCCGCCGGCCCCAGGAACCAGGCCTCCTCCACGCCGAAACCCTTGAGGTCGAGGGTCCCCGCGGGCTCGAGCGCGAACAGGCCTTCGAGGCGCTCTCTTGTGGCCTTGGCCACCAGCACGCGGCCGGCCTCGCTCTGCCCCTCCAGCCGCGACGCCAGGTTCACCGTGTCGCCCCACACGTCGTAGGTGAGCCGTTTGGCGCCGATGACGCCGGCCATCACCGGGCCGGAGGCGATGCCAATCCGCAGGCGCAGGGGCACGCCGAAATCCCGCGACAGCGCCGCAGCCGCCTGCAGCATGGCAAGGCTCAGGCGCGCGAGCCTGGGCGCGTGGTCCGCCACCGGCTCCGGCACCCCCGCCGCCGCCATGTAGGCGTCGCCGACGGTCTTGATCTTCTCCACGCCGTGGGTGACGGCCAGGCGATCGAAGCGCTGCATCATCTCGTTGAGCAGCGCGACGGTGCGCTCCGGGCCCAGCATCTTGGCCATGGACACGAAGCCCTCGAGGTCGGCGAACAGCACCGAGGCCTCCTCGAAGCTGTCGGCAAGAACGGCATCGGGTTTCGCCTTGAGGCGATCGACGATCGGCTCGGGCAGGATGTTGCGCAGCAGGGCCTCGGTCTCGGCCTGCGCCTGCTCGGCGAGGCGGAAGGCGTAGTAGACCACCGCGGCGATCATGATGAAGGTGGTGAGCGCGGCGGTGACGTAGAGCGAGTTGAGCTCGCCCTCGTCGACCCGGATCAGGGCCGCATCCTCGGGCAGCGAGAACCAGGCCAGGAGATGCAGCGCCGCCCCCAGCGCGGTCAGCAGCAGGATCAGGCGCACGCGCTGCAGGCCGAAGATGACGAAGAAGGCGGCGGGCGCGGCGAAGTACTGCACCTGGATGCCCGACGAGCGGCCCAGCATCAGCGTGAAGATGAACAGCGCGGCGAATTCCGCCAGCGCGATCATCAGCGCCCCGGCGATGTCGCCGAACCGGTGCGCGAACGGCACCAGCACCGCCACCGCCACGATCGCCAGGTTGAGGTAGACGACGGGCGCGAACTTCGCAAAGCCCTTGAAAGAATACTGGATGGCATAGACCAGTGTGGAGATGGCGATCAGGTAGGCGACCACGTTGAGGATCTTGAGCCTGGTCCGGACCTCGACCGGATAGGCCTGCGTGCCGTATTCCACGAGCCACGCGACCAGTGCCTTGAGGCGCACGACCCGCGCCGGGTCGATCAGCTGCGCAAGCCCGCGCATCCTCATGCGCCGCTCCCCTATCGGATGTCATCCCGGCGCTTGCCTGCCCCGTGCGAAGGCCGGGGTCGCCGGGATCCAGCCATACCCGGGATGACACGTTGGGCCGCCGGGTCGCCTACTCGGCCGCCTGGGCCACCGTCGGGGCGTCGCCGGCCACCGTCGTGCGCCGCACGTCGCGCGGTTGCGTCTCGTCGAAGCGCCGGCCGCGGTGCATGGTCTGGCGGTTGTCCCACATGACGAGGTCGAACGGCTTCCACTTGTGCACGTAGACGAAGCGCGGCTGGGTGGCATGCTCGGTCAAGTCGCGCAGCAGGATGCGCGCCTCCGGCGTCGGCATGCCGATGATGGCGCCGGCGTGCGAGGCGAGGAACAGCGATTTGCGACCCGTCACCGGATGCGTGCGCACCAGGCGCTGGCGCACGGGCTTGAACATTTCCTTCTCCTCGTCGCTGAACTCGCCGAAGCCCAGCGAGCCGCGCGAGTACATGAGCGAATGTTCGCACACGAGGTCCTCGATCTCGCCCTTGGTTTCCTCGTCGAGCGCGTCGTAGGCCGCTCGCATGTCGGCGAACTCGGTGTTGCCGCCCTTGGGGTTCACGACACGGGCCGAAAGCAGCGAGTACTTGGCGGGGATGGCCCGAAACGAGCTGTCCGAGTGCCACAGCAGGTTGCCGAGGTTGAACAGCCGTTGGCGGCTGTCGCGGGCGAGCGGCTTGCCGTCCTTGCCGAGGTTGGAGACGTCGTTCATGCCGGCCTTGAGGCGCAGGTCCTGCGGCTTCGTCACGTTGCCGCCGCGGGAGACCTCGATGCGGCCGAAGTTGGCCCCGAACGCCATCTGCTCCTCGTCGGTGAAGCGCTGGTCGCGGAAGACGAGCACGGCGTAACGGTCCATGCCGGCCTCGATCGCGGCCGCGTCCTCTCGTGTGATCGGCTTGGTGATGTCGATGCCGGACACCTCGCCGGCGAACAGGGGATTGATCTGGCGGATGGCGATCGGCATGGCGCGTTGCCCTTTGCAGCCTCGTGGCGAAGGCTTGGTTGTTCCTCGGGGCCGAGCGTAAGACACCAAAGGCCCGCTTGCAAAGCCGGCATGGGAGGTCGACTTGCGGAGCTTGGCGGCTCCCGTCTCCCTCGCGGGTTCTTGTCGGCCATTATCAGGCCGCGGCCCCCGGTTGCTGCGCGCGAGCGGTGTCGGGCGCAGCGTGTGCCTACGCCTCCACGGCGGCATCCACCTGGGCAAACGCATCCCACTGCGGCAGATCGACGGTGAAGATGGTGCCTCCCCCCGGCGCCGCTTCGTAGCCGATCGTGCCGCCGAGACGCATCACGATCTGCTGGACGATGCTCAAGCCCAGGCCCGAGCCGCCCCGGCGCCGTGCGTCCGTGCTGTCGACCTGAGCGAACTTCTCGAAGATGCGCGCCTTGAACTCCTCGGGAATGCCGGGACCATGATCGCGCACGCCGATGCGCACGCGATCGTTGCAGCAGTGGATGGTGACCAACACCTCCTGGCCGGCAGGGGAGAATTTGACGGCGTTCGACAGCAGATTGATGAACACCTGCATGAGCCGGTCGGGGTCGGCGTTCACGGCACATTCGGCCGCCTCGGCATCGAGCCGCACCTTGGCGTTGAAGCTGTCGGCAAAGGCGGCGTTGGCCTCGATCGCCTGCTCGACCAGCGCCTTCACGTCGGTTCGCCCGAGATTGAAGCTCACCTTTCCCGCTTCGAGCTTTTCGATGTCGAGAATGTCGTTGATCAACCGGGCAAGTCGGTTGCTGTTGTCGAGAGCAACTCGCAGCAGCCGTTTGAGCGGGTCGGGGACCTCCCCGATTGCGCCGCTGTCCAACAACCTCAGCGCGCCGGCAATCGAGGTCAGCGGCGTGCGCAGCTCGTGACTGACGGTGGCGACGAACTCGCTCTTGAGCCGCTCGATGCGCTTGCGCCCGGTGATGTCGACCATCACGCTCAGAACCACCAGGCCGTCTCGCGTCTGGATTGGGTTGAGCCCCACTTCCACGGGAAACTCGGTGCCGTCCTTACGCAGACCGAACAAGTCACGGCCGGCGCCGGTGGCGCGCGCGCTGGGCGCGGCGGCAAAGGCTTTGCGGTGAGCCGGATGCTTGCCGCGAAAACGGCGGGGCACGAGGATTTCGATCGATTGCCCGATCAGTTCCCCGCGGGAATAGCCGAACTGCTTTTCGGTCTGGGCGTTGACCATCAGGATCTTGCCGTCGGCGTCGGCCATCAGCATGCCGCTGGGGGAGGCCTCGAACGCGAGGCGAAACTTCTCCTGCACGAGCTTCTGCTCGGTCATGTCGCGGCCGATGAAGAAGTACCGCTGCTCGGGTTCGCACCACACGCCGGACCACACCAAGGTGACGACTCGGCCGTCCTTGTGCAGATAGCGTGTCTCGAAGTTGCGGATCTGGTGGCCACGGCGCGCGCGGCGCATCTCTTGACGGATCGGATCGAGATCGTCCGGGTAGACGAAATCTATGGCGCTGCGGCCGATCATGTCCCACGGGTCGTACCCCACGATAGCTGTCGAGCTGGGGCTGACCTGAAGGAAACGGCCATGGCGGTCGGTAACGAGGATCAGATCGAGCGAGGTGTCGAACAGGCGGCGGCGTTCCCCTGTTTCCCTGGCGAGAGCCGCAGTCTTCTCGCGTACGTCGGTGGCCATGCGCTGAAAAGCCTTGGCCAGAACACCGATCTCGCCCGTGGCATGGGTCGGCATCAACATCGGCGCGCCACGCCCGAAAGCTTCGACGGCGTTGGTCATCTGCGCGATCGGTTTCGTCAGCGAGCGCGTGATGACAGCCGCAAATGCGATAGCGAGCACGACCGCGACCAATCCGGCGAGCAGCGTGGCGTCGCGAATGCCCTTGCTCGTCGCCATGATCCGTGCGTGTGGCACCATGGCAATCAACGTGACCCAGGGGCCCCCCGCCAGCCGGACGGACGCCATGGCGGCGCCGAATTGCTCACCGGCGTGATCGCGCACGATCCCGGGTGCGGCCGGAGGTGCTGCCGAAGCCGGGTTCAGCCCCGGGAAATCGTCCTGCATCCGAAATGCCTTGCCGAACTCGAAGCCGAACTCCTTGGCCGGATCCGGATGCATGAGATAGTCGCCCCGCTCGTTCGTCACGTAGATGGGGTCGCCGCTGCGTACTGCCGCGGCGCGGACACGGGAAAACGCCGTTTGCAGCTCGACGTTGATGACGATTGCGCCGAATGGCTGTCCGTCTGGTCCGATGATCGACGCCGCTGCCCGCATCACGGGAACGTGCGGGACCTCTATGACGCCGTTCTCCTGGTTGAGCTCGATCGCAGAGATGTCGAATTCGTCCGCAGACAGGCGAATTGCCCTCAGGAAGTAGTCGCGATCGCCTTTGCGTTGCAACTCGGCGTCCGGAACAATTCGGATTGTCTTGTCAGGCCCCGAGCGATCGACGCGAATGATTTCGCGGCCACCATCGGCAATGCCGATGACGCGGAACTGATCGTAGCCCGGCTTGGCGGCAAGCTCGGCTACAAACCGCCGCGCCAGGCGCGCCCGCCACTCGTCGAGCGTGATCCCGTCCCGACCCTCCGAGCCGCCCGCCCCACTGGCTTTGACGATACCCTCGACCGCGACCGCAGAGCGAAACCCAAGGATGTCGGCACGCGCGCTACGCACCGACGCCTCCAGTTCGGCGGCCAGAAGGCGAACGCGTGCATCGATATGGTCCAGCGCCCGCGGAACCGTAACCGCCTCGATGTTGCGATAGGTCAGGGCTCCGATGATCGTTGCGGTCAATACCGCCAGACCGATCATGGCCGCCATCAGACGTGTGGACAGCTTCACGGCAGGGCCCGCATGCTTCAAGTCGGCCAGCGCAGGGGGCGTGGCAAAGGCGCCCTCGGGTACCCAAAGAACGATCCTGCCGCATGAGGCTTAAGGAAAAGGTTCTCTGACGTATAGAGGACCGAGGGCGCCAGCGCGCTTCAGGCGGGATCAGGAGCAGGGTTCACGCTACCGCAGGCAGCCGCAGGATCGTCAGCGCCAAGGCCTGGGCGCGCGGCACAAGGGACTCGATCTCCAGGTATTCCTCCGGCGTGTGCGCGTTGCCGCCGACGGGCCCCACCGCGCACAGCGTCGGGCATCCGACAGCCGCCGTGAAGCCGGAATCGGCGCAGCCGCCGGAGAATTCCCCCTCGACGCTGAGGCCCGCGTCCGCCGCCGCGGCGCGATAGGTGGCGAACAGCTCCTCCGTCACCGGCGTCGCCGTGAGCGGCAGGAACTCGCCCTTGATCTCGAGGGCGGCCCTGGTGCCGGGAACGGTTGCACGATCGACGATGGCCTGCAGCGCCGCGAGCGCGCCGGCGCGGTCCGCAGGCTTGATGTAGCGCAGGTCGATCAGGCCTTCCGCCTGCGGGGCCGTGGTGTTGACCGACTGCCCACCCTTGACGACGCCCACGTTGACGGTGATGCCGCGCGTCAGGTCGGTGAGGCCATGCATGGCGACGATTTTGTGCGCCAGCTCGCCAATCGCGCTGATGCCCTTCTCGAAATTGCCGCCCGAGTGCGCCGCCTTGCCCAGCACCTCCATGCGCATGAACACGCCGCCCTTGCGACCCGTGACGATGTTGCCGCTCGGCCGGCCCGGCTCCGAGTTCAAGACGCAACGGGCATGCCGTGCCACCCGCTCGATCACGGGCCGCGACGACGGCGAGCCGATCTCCTCGTCCGCCGTGATGAGGCCAGCGAGCGGCGCCGGCGCCCCGCCGAAGCGCTTGAAGGCCGCCAGCACGAAGGCGTTGACGACGAGCCCGCCTTTCATGTCGACGACGCCCGGCCCGTAGGCGCGGCCGTTCTCGATGCGGAACGGCCGGCGCTCGACCTCGCCCTTGGGGAACACCGTGTCGCGGTGACCCATCAGGACGATCGGCTTCTCGTTGGCGCGCGTCTCGTCGAGCTTGACATGGATCGCCGGCGCGAACGTCTCGTGCGGCTCGCGCTCGGTGACGAGCCCCTGCTCGGAGAGGAAGCGGACGAGCCGCTCGCCGACGGCCTCCACGCCGGCGCGGTCGTAGCTGCCGCTGTCGATGCTCACGAGGTCGCCCAGCAGCGCGAGCATCGGCTCCTTCTGCGAGGCGAGCCAGCTGGTGATGGCGGTTTCATGCGGCGCCGGCTTGGTCATGACAGCCCGTTCTTAGCTTAGCGATCTGGCGTGAGGGTCATTCAATTCAGGCTGCGATGTGCTATCCTACGTCCATGACAAAGACTCAAGCACGAATTGTGGAGCTCGTTGCGCAGCTCTCACTCGCGGAGCGCCGCGAGCTTATCGAGCATATGCAGCAGACCGGCCTTCTTGATGAATCGTTCTATGGGCGCATGACGTCCGACCAGCGCGCGCAGCTCGATGAAGGCATCGCACAAGCCGATCGCGGCGAAGTCATCGATGGGGGCGAGGCGTTCGACAGGCTTGCCACGCGCTTCAATTTCAAGCGGCCGTGAAAGTCGTCCTCTCGGCACGCGTCGAAGCCGACATCGCTCGTCAGTTTCAATTCGGAATTGATCGTTTCGGGAGATCGGTCGCTGAGCGCACCTTCGCGCGCGTCGACGAGTTTCTCTTTCAATTCCTCGCGGCGAGCCCCTACACGGGAAAATACATTGACGATCGCGACATCTACGAGGTGTGGATCGCCAAGACTCCTTTCGTTGTGTTTTATCGAGTCGATGTTGAACGCGACACCATCACGGTTCTTGCCCTCTACCACCATGCACAAGACCGAGCCTGGTTCGATCCGCAAGAGTGATCCCGCGTATCAAGCTTTCTCCAACCCCAGCGCGGCCCGGAAGCGGTGGGCGATGGTGCCGCCATCCTTCTCCGGCAGCCGCCAGGGCTCGTCGGTGATGGCGATCTTGGCCACGGCCAGCACCGGGCCCGGCGCCTTGAACAGGAACTGGGCAAGCTCGGCGGCGGCACCTTGCTCGGTCACCGTCCTCGCCTCCCTGAGGCCGAAGCCCTTGGCCGTCGCGGCGATGTCCATGCGGTTGGCGGTGAGGCCGCGCTGACGCCCGGTCTCGGCGAAGCTCTCGTTGTCGAGCACGAGGATGGCGAGGTTCGCAGGCGCCTGATCGCCGACCACGGCCAGCGCGCCGATGCCCATCATGAGCTCGCCGTCGCCGGTGAGGCACAGCACGCGCCGCTGCGGTTGCGCCAGCGCCACGCCGAGCGCGGTGGGCAGGGCGAGCCCCATGCCGCCCCAGGAGTAAAGATACTCCGCCGAGTCGCCGGCGGCGAAGATGTCCCAGTTGGGGCTGCCGAGCCCCGGCACGATCAGCGTATTGCCGCGGTGGGCGAGCAGATCGGCCACGAACGGCCGTCGCTTGATCTTGTTCGATTGCGTGCTCATTGCTGGCCGAACCCCTTGGCGCCGATGATGCGCTGGCTGACGAGCACGGCCGTGCTCACCCGGCTGTGGAAGGCCAGGTCGGCGGCCGCTGCGAACGTCTCACCGACCTCGCCCGGCTTATCGACAGGGAAGCACTTGACGCCGATGGCCTCGAGCGCGGGCTTCGCCGCCTGGCCCATCGGCACCTGCCACGGATTGAACTCGCCCCATTGCCCGCGCATGGTCACCAGCATCAGGCACGGCGCGCGGTAGGCGGCCGGCAGCCCCAGCGCATTGATGCAGTTGCCGACGCCGGAGGACTGCATGGCGATCATCGGCCGCCCGCCGCCGATCCAGCAGCCGGTGGCGATGCCGATCCCCTCCGGCTCGGTGGTGAGCGTGACGAGGCGCATTGCCTGATCGGCCTCGATCATGTCGAGCAGCTGGGTGAGGCCGCCGTCGGGGATGGTGCAGATGGTGGTGATGTTCCGAGCCTTCATCTCGCGGAAGACGTCGGCGGACCAGTGGTGGGATTTGTCGCTCATGCTGCGCGGTAGGGTTCCTGGGCTATTTCCTCGAAGCTGCCGGGCACGTTCTTCAGCAAACGTCTGCCGTGCACGACCCGCATGATTCGGATGTGATCGGCTTCGACGCGAAACATCAGCCGCCATTGGTGGACGAAGGTCTCGCGTCGCGTCGGGTCCTGGAACTCTGGCATCATGCGCGCGGAGTAGGGGAAATCGCACTGCTTGCGCGCGGCCTCCCACATCCTTTCGACGACTCTCTGGGCGTTGAGCGGGGATCGTGCAGCAATGTACGTCTCGATCTCGTCGAGATCGGCTCCC
>DATEVP010000454.1:0-4596 GCA_035258465.1 Hyphomicrobiaceae bacterium | reverse complement strand
TACCGGCCCCTGGGCTCAGCTGCGCCAGTCGCACGGGCCGAGGCGCCGCGTCCGCGAACTCCCAGCTGCGCCGCCCCTGCGCGTCCACGCGCAGCTCGATCGTCGGCCGCGTGAGGACGAGCCGCTTGATGGCGGCTTGCCGCGACAGGAGCGAAAGGAGCCCGATCTCAACCTCGAGCGTCTCGGCCACCATGGTCGGCCCGCCGCCCATACCGGAAGGCGCCGACAGGGAAACATTGGTGAGGCCGATGGCGGCGCGCGGGAATACGGAGACCGAGGCCGGACCGGAGATGACGAGATCGCGCCCGGTGCGCGCCCTGACCTGCTGCACCAGCTGCTCGCGCACGAAGTCGAAGGGCGTGATGACGAGCAGGAAAGTGCCCGCGGCCGCGGCCGCGCACACGAGGAAGAGCGCTATATAGCCGAGCGCGGCGAGCGGCCGGCGCTGGCGGCCTCGCCCGCGGCGCATGGCGCGCGCAGGCCGTCCGTCGCGACGGGGTGGTGGGCGTCCGGTCATCCTCGCAGTCCGGCGCAAGCCCATGGAAAAGCTCGCGCCACAGCGGTCCCCTATCGATCTAAAGCAGGCTCCCTGCACATTATGTCACGGACAGGGTCGAATGAGGGAATGGCGCGGCATTTTTCCACCTCATACCTGCGGCGCGCCCGCGCACGTTGGTTAAGTCGCCCTCCCGAGCTTGAACAGCCTCCTGCGCTGTGGGACAGAGCCGCCATGCCGGATTCGCCGAACATGACCTCCGACGGCTCGCAGCTGCAAAGCCTGCAGCGCCGGCGCAAGCAGGCATTCGTGCTCGGCCTGGCGCTGTGGATCGTGCTGCTGCTCTTCACCGAATCGCGCTGGCGTGTGTCGGCGCCGGGCTTCTACACGTTGATCTGGGCACTGGGCCTGGTCCTCATCCTCGTCTGCATCGTGGGGCGCACCTGGTGCACGCTCTACATCGGCGGGCTCAAGAAGCGGCAGCTCGTCACGCTCGGTCCCTACTCGGTCACGCGCAACCCGCTCTACGCGTTTACCATCATCGGTGCGGCGGGCATCGGCGCGCAAACCGGCAGCCTTCTGACCGCGCTGCTCGCAGGCGGATTCGCGCTGGCCGTCTTCACGGTCGTGGTGAGGCGGGAGGAGAGCTTCCTGGCCTCAGCCTTCGGCGACGACTTCGCCGGCTATGCGGCAAAAGTCCCGAGGTTCCTGCCGGACTTCGCTCAGTGGCAGGAGGCCGATGAGCTCCTCGTGCGGCCGCGGCTGGTGCGCCAGACCTTTCTCGATGCCTGCGTGTTTCTCCTGGCCGTGCCCGTTACGGGGATGATGGACTGGGTGCGCGAGGTCGCCGGCCTCCCGATCCTTCAATTGCCCTGAGCCGCGCATCTGAAGTGGCGCGCCGATGCCCGGCGCCCTATCATTCCCGCGACCCCGTGCTCGTGCCGAGGACAACCCGAATGATCTGCGTGCGACGATCCCTTGCCATGCTCCTGGGCGTCATGGCGCTCCTGTCCTGCCCGACCCCAGGTTTGGCGCAGAAGCCCGCCGCGCCCGATCGCTGCCTGGCGGTGTCGGAGGCGCCGCGTCTCATTCAGCCGGCCCAATACCGGCCAGCGGCGCTGAAGCCGACCGAGGTGCGCCTGACCTTCGTCGGCCACGCAACGTGGCTGATCGAAAGCCCGGGCGCGGTGAAGATCGCCACCGACTACAACGATTACCTGCGCCCTCCCGTCCTCCCCGATGTCGCGACCATGAACCGGGCGCACACCTCGCACTTCTCGATGTTCCCCGATCCCGACATCAAGCACGTGCTGCGCGGCTGGGACCCGGAGGGCGGCGTCCCCAGGCATGATCTGACCGTCGCCGACGTGCGCGTGCGCAACGTCGCCACCAACATCCGCGACTGGGGCGGCGGCTATATCCGGCACGGCAATTCCATCTTCATCTTCGAGATCGCCGGGCTGTGCATCGGCCACCTCGGCCATCTGCATCACACGCTGACAGGCGAGCAGATCGCCCAGATCGGCCAGCTCGACGTGGTGATGGTGATGGTGGACGGCGGCTACAGCATGGATGTCGCCGGCGTGGTGGAAGTCCTCAAGGCGTTGCGGGCGCGGCTGATCCTGCCCATGCACTACTTCAATCCCTACACGCTCAACCGCTTCCTCGACACCATCCGCAGCGATTTCCCGACCGAGACCGCGACCGAGCCCAGCATCGTCGTCTCCCAGCCGACGCTGCCGAGCGAGCCCAAGGTGCTGGTGCTGCCGGGCCGTTGACGCGGCGACAACCCATGGGGACTGCGGGGGCACGTCGATGAACAGCCGTCCTTGGCCGGACTTGCCGCCCGATCGCGAACCGCCTAGGGCTCTAGTGTGATGATCGAGAAGTCCGCTACATCGCGCTGGGCTGGGTTGGTGAGCGGACTTCTCGATCTGAATCACACTAGAATCATTAACTTTGTAGTGCCCTTCAGATCGCGAAATTCGTTCCGAGCAAGCCGCACACTGAGACGAATTTCGCGATCAGGACACTAGCCGCATGCGAACTCTGCTTGCGTTCATGCGCGCCGCCCCGTCGCTCGGCAGCAGCCTTACGCCGGTGGCACGCGGCTGCCTGCTGATGGTGCTGGGCACGATCATGTTTGCCGCCATGCACACGGCCATCCGCTACACGACGCAGCAGGTGCCGGCAGTCGAGGTGGCGTTCCTGCGCAACGTGTTCGGGCTGGTCGTGATCCTGCCCCTGCTCGTGCGCCGCGGGCCGAGCCTGTTCTACACCCAGAAGCTCGGGCTGCACGTGATGCGCGCCGTGCTCAACGTGTTCTCCATGCTGGCGTTCTTCATCGGCCTGTCCTTGACGCCGATCGCGCGCGCAACGGCACTTTCGTTCACCGCGCCGCTGTTTATCGCGCTGCTCGGCGCCCTGCTGCTCGGCGAGGTGTTCCGCTGGCGGCGCTGGACGGCCATCGTCTGCGGGTTTGTGGGCACGCTGGTGATCCTGCGGCCCGGGATTCAGGCGCTCGATCTCGGCGCGCTGCTGGTGATCGGCTCATCCCTGCTCTGGGGCCTGGCCATCATCGACATCAAGGTGCTCGGCCGCACCGAGTCGACCATGACGATCACCGCCTACGTCACCGTGCTGATGATTCCCTTGACGCTGGCGCCCGCCATCTTCGTGTGGCAGACGCCGCCGCCCGAGCTGTGGGGCTGGCTCATCTTCATCGGCGTGATCGGCACGCTGGGCCAGATCGTCGTCACCGACGCCTTGAAGCTTGCCGATATGTCCGTGCTGATGCCGCTCGACTTTTTGAAGCTCGTCTGGGCGACGATCTTCGGCATCGTCCTGTTCGCCGAGGTGCCGGATTTCCTGACCTGGGTCGGTGCCGCCATCGTCTTCGCCAGCTCGTTCTACATCGCCTGGCGGGAATCGAAGGTGCGCAAGGAGAAGGCGCTTGCACAGTGATGGCTTCGCTGGACCAACGGCCCTTGCGCCATACTCAGGCACCTGGCAGGACCTCTTCCGATTTGGTTTGATGGAAGTCCAGGCGCCTCGTGTCATCCCGGTGCTTGTCACCGGGATCCATCCATCCACACTCGCCGGAGCAAGCTGATAGATGGATCCCGGGCACGAGGCCCGGGATGACAACAACGAGCCGATTCTGATTCACCGACGGCTGGAAAGACTCTAGCCATACCGCGCCTTGAACTCGCGCTCGGCGGCCGCCTGGTGCTCGGCCATCTCGGCCTCGAACTCGGGGCCCTCCCAGGCGCGGTGGTTGCCGTTGGCGGTGCAGCGCGCGTTGCGCCAGTACATCATGGCGTTGACCTTGTTGGAGACGAAGTTGTTCACCGTGCGCACCACCTTGGCGGGCGTTCCCATGACGATGGAGTTGGGCGGCACGATCATGTTGTCGGGCACGAAGCTGTGGCCGGCGACGATCGAGTTCTCGCCGATCACCGCGCCCTCCATCACCGTGGCGCCGATGGCGATCAGGCAGTTGTCGCCGATCGTGCAGCCGTGCAGCACGACGCGGTGGGTGATGGTGCAGTAGTCGCCGACGATGGTCGGCCTGTGATAGCCGACGTGCACCATGACGTGGTCCTGCAAGTTGGAAAAGCGGCCGATCCTGACGCGGAAGCCCTCGGCGCGGATCACGCTATAGGTCCACAGGCTCGCCCCCTCGCCGATCTCGACCTCCCCGCGCACCCGCGCCGTTGGGTCGATGTAGGCGGCCTGGGGATATCGTTCGCGGGCGTCGGCGGTCATGGATCCTCGCTCCCGGCTGTGCACATTTCTCTCTAGCACCCACCTGCGCCAAAGATCGACTCGCATGCGGCGCGACGATTCCCCTCCCCGCAAGCCCTCGGTCTGGCTGTGGGCACCCCGTTCGTGGGGAGAGCCCGAGGGCAAGAGGGAGGGGAGTCCTCACGCGCTCACCGTTGGTGCCCTGTTGATTGTGGTTGCCGACACAGACCGCACCTTGACATTGCGCGGCACACCGGCAGAACGCTCAAAGCAGAGAGTGGAGACAGAGGTCATGGCCGACACCGGCAGCGCCCGCGGGCGCCTGATCGAGATCGTGAGGGCGCGCTCGTTCT
>DATEVP010000453.1:0-14498 GCA_035258465.1 Hyphomicrobiaceae bacterium | reverse complement strand
GGGCGACCTGCTGGCTGGTGAGCGCGGGAGCAGCGCGGTAGCCCTTCTCGAGGCGCCCGGCTGGACGGCGCGCCTGTTCGTCAGCGCCCCGCGCGCGACGATCTTCGCTGTCGTCGAGAGTCTCTTGGGTGGAGACGGCTCACAGCCGGCGCACGCCATGGAGCGCCCGCTCTCGAAAATCGAGGTCGGGGTGGCCGGTGTCTTCTTCGCCTTGATCGCAAAGGCCCTTGCAGCGTCGTTCGCCGCCATTGCTCCGAGCGCCTTCAGCCTCGCCGCGACGGCCGATCAGCCCGATTTCGAGCGCATCAAGCGCGAGGAGCCTACGGTGGCTGCCAAGTATCGACTCGACGTGCTCGAAGCGCCTGGCGAGGTGCTCGTTGGCATCCCCCGCGCCGCACTCGAGGCCTTGCACAAGCCTTTGTCGCGCGTTCCGTCAAAGGACACGTTGCGACCCGATCCGGGCTGGGCAAGGCGGATCGAGAAGGAGGTGACCCGGGCCAACGTGACGCTGACGGCGATCCTCGACGAGCAGCCGGGCCTCCTCGGCGAAATCACCAAGTTCCGGGTCGGGGACGTCATCGAGCTCAAGGCGAACCCGCAAAGTCGCGTCCGTGTCGAATGCAACGGGGAGCGGCTGATGTGGTGCGATCTTGGCAAGTCGGGCGGCGTCTACACGCTCCGGGTCGACGCCTTCGTCGACCGCGAGCAGGAGTTCATCGACGACATCCAAGCCGCCTGAGGGACCTCACCGGGGCCGCGAGTCCCGGTCCGATCTCTCCCGTGCTCACACTTGAGGCAACTGCAAATGACCGTCCAAGCCGCCGCAGACAACCAGAAGTCTCTCCTCGAGGAGTATGCCGCCGAGGTGGCGCCGCCGCCCGGCGAGGTCGCCGCCGCGCTCGGGCAAACGGCCCGCAAGCCGCAAGCCGGAGATGCGCGCAAGGTGCTGGATGACGCGGCGGGTCCCGTGCGCAACCTCGACATGGTCATGCGCATTCCGGTCACCATGAAGATCGTGCTCGGCTCGGCGACCATGCCCGTCTCCAACCTCATGAAGCTCGGGCGCGGCGCCATCATCCCCCTCGACCGGCGCGTCGGCGAGCCGGTCGATGTGGTCGTCAACGGGCGCGTCGTTGCCCGCGGCGAGGTGGTGGTGGTCGACGAGGCAACCTCCCGCTTCGGCATCAAGCTGACCGAAATGGTCGGCCCCTCCGACACCGACAAGGCAGCCTGACGTTCCCATGAGCGCGCCTGCCGAAGCCAGGGCTGCCAAGCAGCCGCCAGCAATGACCGGCGCCGAGAAGGTCGCCGTGTTGCTGCTGGCGCTTGGCAAGGCGCGCGCAGCAACGCTGCTCAAGCGCTTCGACGCCGAGGATCTCAAGCTGCTGTCGCGCTCGGTCAGCGATATGCGCCCGGTGTCGCCGGGCGATCTCGAGGCGCTGGTGGAGGAATTCGGCCAGAAATTCGCAAGCGGCGTCAACTTCATCGGCACCGTCGCGGAGGTCAAGAGCCTGCTCTCCGGCGTCATGCCCGAGGAGGAGATGGAGACTGTGGCTCCCGGAGCCGAGCAAACGGTGAACCGGGCGGTCTGGGAAGGCGTCTCGGGCGCCAAGATCGATGTGCTCCGCGCCTATCTGATCAAGGAGCACCCGCAGACCGTTGCCCTCATCCTCTCGCGCATCGATTCGGACGCCGCCGCCAAGGCCATCAGCTCCTTCCCCTCGGACTATCGCGCCGGCGTGATGTGCCGGATGCTGACCATCAAGCGGGTATCGGACGAGGCACTGGGCGTCGTCGAGCTCGCGCTCTCGGAGGACCTGGTCGCGTCCGCCGCACCCGCCTCGCATCTGGGCATTGCCGATATTCTCAACCGCTTGGAAAAGACGCAGTCGGAAGCCGTGCTCAAGAGCCTGGCCGAGTTGCGTCCGGACGATGCCAAGGCCCTGAAAGGCCTTCTCTTCACCTTCGAGGACCTCGCCACGCTGCCGCAAGCGGCCCGCACGTCCGTCCTCGACCAGGTGCCGATCGAGCGACTGGTGCTGGCCTTGAAGGGAACGGAAGCGCCGTTCCAAGCCTCCATACTCTCCGCCCTGACCTCCCGATCAAAGCGCATGGTGGAAGCAGAGCTGCAGGGCGGGTCGACTGCGCCGCCACGCGAAATTGCCCAAGCGCGGCGAGCGATCGTCGACACCGTCCTCAAGCTGGCGGCCAAGGGCAGCATCGAGCTGCGCCCGCCCGACGACGACCTCGATGCCATGACGGCGTAACGGGTGCCGTCAAATGGCCGAGGAACCGGACAAGGAAAGCAAGACAGAAGAGCCGACCGAAAAGAAGATTCGGGATGCCTTCGAGCGGGGCTTCATTCCGTTCTCGCGCGAAGCGGCGATGCTGGCCTCCTTGCTGGGGCTGCTGATCATCACCGGCTTCTTCCTGGTCAGCGGCGTGAGCCAGCTGAACCTCTCGCTGCGGCGCTTGATCGACAATCCCGGCGGCTGGTCACTGGAGAACAGCGCCGATGCCATCCGCCTTTTCGATGCGATCGCATCCGATGCGGGGCGGCTGCTGATCCCCGTCGTCGTGATCCTCGCGGCCGCCGGAATTCTTTCCTCGATGCTGCAGAACGCGCCCAGGATCGTTCTGCAGCGCGTGAAACCTCAGCTTTCGCGGCTCTCGCTTGCCAAGGGCTGGCGGCGGCTGTTCGGCATGCAGGGGCAGACCGAGTTCTTGAAAGCCATATTCAAGCTGATGGCGGTCGCATTTCTGGGCTTCCTGCTGCTGCGCTCCGCCCAGCATGACGTCATGAACGCCATGATCGTCGAGCCGACGGCCTTGCCCGCTCTGGTGCTGTCGCTCGGCACCCGGCTCTTGTCCTCCCTGGCCGTCGCGGCCCTGGTTCTGGTGGCGGCCGATATCGTTTGGTCGCGTCTGTTCTGGCACCGCGAGCTCAAGATGACGCGCCAGGAGGTCAAGGACGAGTTGAAGCAGGCCGACGGCGATCCGATCGTCAAGGCACGGCTGCGCTCGCTGGCCCGCGACCGGTTGCGCAAGCGGATGATCGCGGCGGTCCCGCGGGCCACGGTCGTCATCGCCAATCCCACCCACTATGCCGTGGCATTGCGCTACGTCCGGGAGGAGGGCGGCGCGCCGTTGGTGGTTGCCAAGGGGCAGGATCTCATTGCCTTGAGGATCCGTGAAGTTGCCGTGGAGCACGGCATCCCGGTGGTCGAGAACAAGGCGCTCGCGCAGTCGCTCTACCGCAGCACGGAGGTGGACAAGATGATTCCGCCGGAATTCTACAAGGCGGTGGCCGAGATCGTGTTCTTCCTCTTTGCACGTCAGGCTCAGACAAGGCCGCTCGGGTAGACAGCCAGCGATGCAGAAGTCAGGCAACAGCACGACGCTCGAGCGCGAGAAAGCGCTGGCCGATGGCCTCAGGGACGTTGCCTCGGACCTGCGACTGATCGATGCGGCCGACCTGATCGCCTTCATACGCACCGAACAGTTCGCCAACATCGGCAACCTGGTGAACTCGTCGACCGAGCTCTACTACAAGCCCGGCACCTTGAATTTCGGGCAATCCGCCGACCTCGATGTGAAATGGGGTGGCACGCCGACGATCGCGCTCGACATGGAATTCCATCACATGCAGGTCAGCGTCTATTTCCGGCTGCTGCTGGAGGCGCTGCAGGCCGGGATCGAGATCAACTACATCAGCTTCGACGGAGCCCCGGTGGACCCGATGGAGAATACCGAGCGCTTGATTGCGGCAATCGCCGATGCGCGCTTCGCGCCGCTCGTGTGCGCCCGACAAGACGAACGGGTCCACGCCTGAGCCCCGCAACCCCAGGCGCCGCGCAAGCTTCGGACAAGATTGGGCAACTACAAAGTGGCCTGGCACGCAATGCGGTGGCCGCCATGACGCCTGTCCATCTCTTCAATGTCATCTCTCAGCACAGTCGCTGGCTATCGGTCCGCCAGGCGACGATTGCGGGCAACATCGCCAATGCCAACACGCCTGGCTACAAGGCGCTCGACGTCGAGCCGTTCGAGGCCGCCATGGAGCAGACGCGCCTGGCGATGACCTCCACCAGGCCGGCGCATATGACGGCGGCTGCGGACACGACCCCGGCGACCGACATTCGCAAGGAAGAGCCGTGGGAGATCACGCATTCCGGTAACAGCGTCACGCTCGAGCAGGAGCTGATCAAGGCCGGCGAGGTCCATCGCGCCTTCAGGCTCAACACCAGCGTGCTGAAGGCTTTCCACCGCATGCTCCTCGCCAGCACGAAGGCCTGACCTCATGTTCGATCCCCTGCAGGTCACCCTCAAGATCGGCGCCTCCGGCCTCGAGGCGCAGTCGAAGCGCTTGCGCGTGGTCTCGGAGAATCTCGCCAATGCCCAGTCGACCGGCCGCGCGCCGGGCGCCGATCCCTACACGCGCAAGACGATCAGCTTCGAGAGCGAAGTCGACGACGCCATGGGTGCCAACCTCGTCAAGGTCGCCGGCATCGACCGCCATCGCTCTCCCTATCGGGTGGAGCACAACCCCGGCCATCCGGCAGCCGACGCCAATGGCTACGTCAAGCTCCCCAACGTCGATGTGCTGGTCGAGGTTGCGGACATGCGTGAGGCAAACCGCTCCTTCGAGGCCAATCTGCAAGTGATCAAGCAGGCCCGCGAGATGATCTCCATGACGATCGACCTGTTGCGGAGCGGCTGATGATCGATCGCATCGTTCCTGCTGCTTCCTCTGTCGCCTCCCCTATCGAGGTCGGTGCGGCCGATCTCGTTCGCGGCGCCGCGGCGGCTGCCTCCCCTGCGGCGGAGGGCGCGGACTTCGGTGCGATGCTTGGTGCGCTTACCTCGAACGCCTTGAGTGTCGTCAAGGACGCGGAGCTCATTTCCGTCGCCGGCGTCCGCGGCCAGGCATCCGTGCAGCAAGTGGTCGAGGCCGTGATGTCGGCCGAGCAGACGCTGCAGGGCGCCATCACCATCCGTGACAAGGTCGTGTCCGCGTATCTCGAGCTCAGCCGAATGTCGATCTGAGGATACGCACGTGAGAGCGCTCGCAATCGCCGCGACCGGGATGACCGCGCAGCAGACCAACGTCGAAGTGATCGCGAACAACATCGCGAACATCAATACGACCGGGTTCAAGAGGTCGCGCGCCGAGTTCACGGATCTGCTCTACCAAGCGGAGCGTGCGGCCGGATCCCCCAACCGGGGCGGCCAGGAGGCGATCCCGGAAGGCGCTCAGGTCGGCCTCGGCGTCCGCACCACGGCCATCCGCAACCTGCACATCCAGGGCGCGCTGACGAACACCGGCAACAAGCTCGACCTGGCGCTCAACGGCCGCGGCTGGTTCCAGGTCGCCGGCGCAGCTGGCGAGTCCTTCTTCACGCGCGCGGGCTCCTTCAACAAGAACGCGACCGGGCAGATCGTGACGGCGGACGGCTACGTCGTGCAGCCGGCGATGACGATTCCCCAGAACGCGACCGAGGTCACCATCAACGAAACCGGTCAGGTGTACGTGCGCATCGGCACGGAAACGACGCTGCAGCTGATCGGCCAGTTCACGCTCGCCAACTTCACCAACGAGGCCGGGCTCGATCCGCTCGGCAGCAATCTCTATCGCGAGACGCCGGCTTCGGGTGCGCCCGGTATCGGCGTCCCCGGCGATCCGGGCTTCGGCAGCCTGCACCAGAGTTATCTCGAAAATTCGAACGTCGACCCCGTCAAGGAGATCACTGAGCTGATCTCGGCGCAGCGCGCCTACGAGATGAACTCGAAGGTCATTCAGGCGGCCGACGACATGTTCGGCACCGTGTCCAAGGGGCTGCGCTGAGCATGAGGATGGCTGGCCGGCATGTGAAGCTGATGCGGGGCGCGGTGATGGCGTGGGTCTTGCTCATGCTGCCGTCGATCGCGCCGCCAGCACGCGCCGCCGAGCTCGAGCTGCCGGTGCCGCGGGTGACGATCTACCCCGGCGACGTGATCGGGGACGAGCACCTCGCCGAGCGCGCCTTCATCGCCCACACGGTCGCCCGCTCCACCGTCTACGAGGCGCGCCAGGCAGTCCTCGGCAAGGTCGCGCGGCGCACCCTGCTTCCCGGCCAGCCCATACCCATCAATGGCACGCGCGACGCCTACGTCGTGGCCCAAGGCAACATGGCGCTGGTGGTGTTCGAGACCGCAGGCCTCACGATCACGACCAACGCCATGGCCTTGCAGAACGGCGGCATCGGCGACGTCGTCACGCTCCGGAATGTCGACAGCGGCACGATCATCAAGGGCACGGTTGCATCGGACGGCACGGTCCGGTTGGGTGCGCCATGATGCGGCTCGTGATGCTCGCCCTGGCATTGTGCTGCATCGGCCTGCCTGTTCTGGCGGACACCCGCATCAAGGACATCGTGTCGATCCAGGGCGTGCGCGCCAACCAGCTGGTCGGCTATGGCCTCGTCATCGGTCTCAACGGCACCGGCGACAGCCTGCGCAACTCGCCCTTCACCGAGCAATCGCTGCAGTCGATGCTCGATCGCATGGGCATCAACGTGCGCAATTCCAAGGCGCGCACGCGCAACGTCGCGGCCGTGATCGTCACGGCCGAGCTGCCAGCCTTCATCGGCAAGGGCTCCCGCGTCGACGTCACCGTATCGTCGCTCGGCGATGCCACCTCGCTCGCCGGCGGGTCGCTGGTTCTCACCCCGCTGATGGCCGCCGACAACCAGATCTACGCCGTCGCGCAGGGGCCGGTGGCCGTGACGGGCTTCTCTTCCCAGGGCAAGGCGGAAAGCGTGACGCAAGGCGTGCCGACCACGGGGCGCGTCCCCAACGGCGCGCTCATCGAGCGCGAGGGCCCTGGCCGCTTCGCCGACGAGAAGCACCTCGTCCTCGAGTTGCGCAATCCCGATTTCAACACGGCCGTGAGCGTCGCCGACGCCATCAACGCCTACACACTGCAGCGATACGGCGTCAAAGTCGCGCGCGAGGAGGACCTGAGGACGATCACCCTGCAGCGGCCGTTCTACGTCGGCGCGACCCGCTTCATGGCCCAGCTTGGCGAGCTGTCGGTCCGGCCCGATGTTCCGGCCCGGGTGGTGATCGATGAGCGGACCGGCACGATCGTCATCGGCAAGGACGTGCAGATCGCCACGGTGGCGGTTGCGCACGGCAATCTCACGGTGCGCGTGACCGAGCAACCCAAGGTCTCCCAGCCGCTCCCATTCTCACGCGGCGAGACGGTGGTCACGCCAGAGACGACCGTCTCGGTCGATGAGGGGGGCGGCAACCTGGCGATCGTCAGGGGCACCAATCTCAACACGCTGGTGGGCGGCCTCAACCGGATCGGGCTGAAACCCAACGGCATCATCGCCATCCTGCAGGCGATCAAGACGGCCGGCGCCTTGCAGGCGGATCTGGTGGTGCAATGAGATCAGGCGCCATACAGCCCAAGCGAGCGGTGCCGGCGGTTGGGCGCGCGGCAATGCTTTGCGCGATCCTCATCGGCGCTGACGTCGGCCCCCTTGCTTCGACAGGATCGGCCCAGAGCAGCTGGGAGCCGAAGGTGGCCCCCGCAAACGCGCCGCAGCCCAAACCACCGGCTGCCCAGGCGGCACAACCAAAGCCATCAACGGCCAAACCCGCAACAATGCTAAGGTCGACGCTCGGTCCGGCGTTCGAGACATTCATGGCGCGCACGCAATTGGCCGAGCAGCAGCCAGCAGCGACACCAACACCAACACCAACGCCAACGCCAACACCAACCGCAGCCGCGCCGCCGCAGCCGAGCAAACCCGCGGCCGAGGCTCCGACTCTCTCGACCAGCGCGGCGCGCCAGTATTGCGTCAACATCGCCGACGCGGCCGCCGACGCGAAATTCGCCTGGCAGAAGAAGGCACTTTTGGACATCGCCCAGGACCTGGAGAAACGCGTTGCGCGGCTCGACGAAAAAATTGCGGAATACCAGCGCTGGGTGACGCGGCGCGACGAGTTCTTGAAGAAGGCGCGCGATAACCTGGTGCTGATCTATTCGCGCATGCGGCCCGATGCTGCGGCGATGCAACTCGTAGCGATGGATGAGGAGACGGCCGCAGCCGTCCTCTTGAAACTCGATCCCCGCGTCGCCAGCACGATCCTCAACGAGATGGAGCCGGCCAAGGCCGCGCGCCTGACCTCCACGATCAGCGGGGCTGCCAAGGATGCGCCGGGTGCGCCTCCGAAGGGCAACCCGGAGGCAGGCAAGTCATGAGCCGGGGCGTCTGCATCGGCATGTGCTGCGCGCTACTGCTCGGCGGGTGCGCGGACCAGATCAGGGGCATCGGCCGCGAGCCTCCGCTGACGCCCGTGGGTGCGGGCCTCAAACCGGACCGGGTCGCGATTCTGGGCGAGCCGCCGGCGCCGCACTCTTATCACCGCGGCAATTCCTTCTGGCAGGACAGTAGCGCGGACCTCTTCCGCGACCCGCGCGCCATGCGCGTCGGCGACGTGATGACGGTCAAGATCTCGATCAAAGACAAGGCCTCTTTCGACAATACGTCGGAGCGCTCGCGCGACTCCAAGCGCAACCTCAACTTCGACACCTCCTACGATTTGAACTATCCGTTCCTCAAGGGCCAGGGCGACGGCAAGATCGACTCGACCGTCAACTCGGGGACATCGACCAAGGGGCAAGGGGCGATCACCCGCTCCGAGAGCATCGAGCTGCTGGTCGCGGCGGTGGTGTCCGAGGTCCTCCCCAACGGGAACCTCGTCATCAGCGGCACACAGGAGGTGCGGGTGAACCACGAGGTGCGCGTTTTGAGTGTCGCCGGCGTCGTGCGGCCGCGCGACATCGCCACCGACAACACCATCTCCTACGACAAGATCGCCGAGGCGCGGATCTCCTACGGCGGACGCGGCCGCATGACCGAAGTTCAGCAACCCGGCTGGGGCCACCAGCTCATCGACATAATCTTACCCTTCTGAAAATGGCGAACGACGCGATCCCGATCAACATTGAGGAAGTGGGGGGCGAGCCGGACGAAGAGGCGTCGCCGGCACCGAAGAGCGCATCTCTCTTTGCCTTCATCGGCGCCATGGCGATCCTGACGGCGCTCGGCATCGGCTCCGGCGGACTCTTGGGCCTGCATCTCCAGGGGAAGATGGACAATCCCGCGCAGGGCAAGACGGAGGGTGCGGGCGGGCAGAAATTGAAGAGCGCTTATCCCGCCAGCATGGGTCTCAAGCCACTTGCGCCCATCGTCGCCAGTCTCGCGAGCCCGGAGCGCACATGGATCAGGATCGAAGCCGCACTCGTCATGGAGGGTGACCAATCGGCCGAAGCGAAGATGCTCGCCGCCCAGATTACCGAGGATCTCGTTGCCTTCCTGCGCACCGTCCCGCTGGCCCAGATCCAGGGTGCGAGCGGCTTCCAGCACTTGCGCGAGGATCTCAACGACCGCGTGCGCGTACGCAGTGGCGGCAAGGTCCACGAGTTGGTCATCCAGGCGCTGATAATCGAATGAAAAAGGTCTTCGTCGTTCTGCTGATGCTGCTGGCCGGAACCTCGGGCGCGGCTGCCCAGATTCCGAGCCTAGATTCCCTCGTCCCATCGGGGGATCCGACCGCCGCGGGCCGCATTGTCCAGCTGATCGCCGCCATCACCGTCCTGTCGGTGGCGCCGGGCCTGCTCATCATGGTGACGTGCTTTACGCGCTTCGTCGTCGCGCTTTCCTTCCTGCGCGCCGGCCTCGGCCTGCAGACGACCCCCGCCAACCTGATCCTGATCAGCCTCGCCCTTTTCATGACGTTCTACGTCATGGGGCCGACCTTCGATAAGGCCTGGCAGAACGGCGTGCAGCCGCTGATGGAGAAGAAGATCACGGAGCAGGAGGCTTATTCGCGCATCACCATGCCGTTCCGCGCCTTCATGCGCTCCAACGTGCGCGACAAGGACCTGAAGCTTTTCTCCGACCTCGCCAGCGAGAGCCTGCGCCCCCGGCAGCAGGAAACTGAGATCGACTTGCGCGTGCTGATACCCGCCTTCATGATTTCCGAGCTCCGGCGGGCCTTCGAGATCGGCTTCCTGATCGCGCTGCCGTTCCTCGTCATCGACATGATCGTGGCGACGCTCACCATGTCGATGGGCATGATGATGCTGCCTCCGACCGTCATATCGCTTCCCTTCAAGGTGCTTTTCTTCGTGCTGATCGACGGCTGGAACCTGTTGATCGGAGGCCTCATCCGCTCTTTTGTCTGATTTCCTCTGTTCGTGAGCGGTCGGTGTTAATCAATGTTCAACCGTTCTCGTTTAACCATGTCACCCATGGCGGATTGGAGCGTGATCAGGGGCTGCAGGCACTATAGCGCGCTGCCATCCGGGCAAAGCCCCGGTACGTGCCTGTCGCCCTTAACTCCCAGGGGAAAACTACATGAGTAGCATCAACACCAACGTGGCAGCGATGACGGCGCTGCAGTCACTCACCCAGACCAACAAGAACATGCTCGAGACGCAAAGTCGCATCTCGTCGGGCCTTCGTGTTGCCGAGGCCTCGGACAACGCGGCCTACTGGTCGATCGCGACCACGATGCGGTCCGACAACGCCGCCCTCTCCACCGTTCAGGACGCGCTTGGCCTCGGTGCCGCGACTATCAACGTCGCCTACACCGCCGTCAAAAGCGCCATCGACGTCGTCGACCAGATCAAGAGCAAGCTGGTCGCATCTCGCGAGCCGGGCGTCGACCGCACCAAGATCCAGAGCGATGTCAAGGCGTTGCAGGACCAGCTCCAGAGCATCGCCGATTCCGCATCGTTCAGCGGCGAGAACTGGCTGAAGATCGACACCACCGACGGCGTGGACATCACCAAGTCAGTCGTGTCGTCGTTCAACCGCAGCGGCGGTGCGGTCTCGATCGGTACGATCACGATCACCCTCTACAACGCCACCGATGGCTCGACCACGGCCTTGTTCGACGCCGACACCGTCGCTGCGGCCGACAAGAAGGGCCTTCTCGACACCCAGAGCACGACGACCAATGGCGGCGTAGACTACACGGTTGCCAATCTCGATATTTCCGCGTTGACGGATAGCGCCGACGATCTCTCCGACCTCGACGAGATGATTTCTACCGTCGATGCGGCGGTGTCCTCGATGACGACGGCGGCAACCGCGCTCGGCTCCGCCAAGTCACGCATCGACATCCAGAAGACGTTCATCACCAACTTGATGGATGCCATCAAGACGGGTATCGGCGCCCTGGTCGATGCCGACATGAACGAGGAGTCGACCAAGTTGCAGGCTCTGCAGGTGCAGCAGCAGCTCGGCATCCAGTCGCTCGGCATTGCCAACTCCTCGAGCCAGAACATCCTGCGGCTGTTCCAGTAACCGCCAGCCGCACGGCTGAACGATCGACGGCCACGCCCTTTCGGGCGTGGCCGTTCGCTCGTGTGCCGGTGCAACCGCCCCCGCAATTCCCGCGCAAGGTTCGTGGCTGAATATCGCCCGACCATTCTCCGCGTCGCACCGGGGCTCTCGATGATCGGGCTGGAACAGTTGGAGCGGCTTTGGCGCAGCCTGCTTGCGCTCGGCGGCAGGCGGCTCGCGGCGCTCGCCGTTGTCGGGCTGGCCGTTTTCGCCGCCGTGGGGCTCGGCAGCTACTATTTGAGCCGGCCCCAGCTGGAAACGCTCTATAGCGGCCTCACCGCCACGGACGTCAACCGCATCGGCGCCGCCTTGAACGAGGCCGGCATCGCCTTCGACGTCAATTCTCAGGGAACCGCCGTCCTGGTGCGCTATGGGCACACCGCCCCCGCGCGCATGCTGCTGGCGGAGAAGGGCCTGCCCAGCAGCGCCAATGCCGGCTACGAGCTGTTCGACAAGCTGGGCTCCATGGGCCTCACCTCGTTCATGCAGGAAATCACCCGGGTGCGGGCGCTGGAAGGCGAGATCGCCCGCACTATCCAGGCGATGAAGGGCGTCAAGGCTGCCCGCGTTCACCTCGTGCTGCCGGATGCCGGATCGTTTCGCCGCACGCGCCAGTCGCCATCGGCTTCCGTGATCGTGCGGGCGGAATCGGCGGGGGATTTTGCCTCGGCACCCGCCATCCGGCATCTGGTTGCCGCCGCCGTGCCGGGCCTCACCGTCGATCAGGTGACCGTCTTGAACACGGACGGGACAATCCTGGCCTCGGGCGGCGACACGATCACGGCTGCCCCCGGCAAGATGCTGACCCTGGAAAAGAGCATCGGCAAGGAGCTGCAGGACAACGTTGGCAAGACGCTTGCCCCCTACCTCGGCGCGAGCAACTTCGAGATCAGCGTGGCCGTGCGCCTCAACACCGACAAGCGGCAGATCAGCGAGACCGCCTACAACCCCGAATCGCGCGTGGAGCGCTCGGTCCGCGTCATCAAGGAGACGGGCAGCCAGCAGAACAGCACCAATCGCTCGGCGGTCGGCGTGGAGCAGAATGTTCCGGCCGAGCAGCAGAGCACCAGCTCCGGCAGCGGCGATCAGTCGAAGCGGGCCAATGAGCGGCGCGAGGAGCTCACCAACTACGAGGTGAGCACCAAGACCATCTCGACCGTGAGCGAGGGCTACAAGATCGAGAACCTCACGGTCGCCGTGGTCGTCAACCGCAAGCGGCTGGCCGCCTCCCTCGGTGACAATCCGACCCCCGAGGCGGTCGACAAGCAGCTGAAGGAGATCGAACGCCTGGCCGCTTCCGCTGCCGGCATCGACGCCAAGCGCGGCGATCGCATCACGGTGGCGGCCCTGGAGTTCGCTGCCAATGCCCAGACGTTGGAGCCCGTCCCGTCGGTCGGGATGGTCGAGCATTTGGTCCGCAACACGGGCAGCATCGTCAATGCCGTCGCCTGGATCGGGGTTACCGCGCTGCTGATCTGGTTCGGGTTGCGGCCGGCTTTGAAAGTCATTCTCGAGGCACCGGCGGGCGAGGTGAAGGCTGAGGCAACAGCCGTCGGTGAGCACCCGTTCGGTGCTAGTATCGCGGCCGAGCCCCAACCCAACCTCATCGCCGACCTGACGACCAAGCGCGGGCGCGCGCCGCAGCGGCGTCTCGAGCAGATGATCGAATACGATGAGGAGCAGGCCGCCGCGGTCCTGAAGCAATGGATGCACGGGGCACGCGGCGCATGAGTGCCACCCCCGCTGCCCCCTACCTGACCGAGTTCGGCTCCGGAGCGAGCCGGCCCGCCCTGGCGATGGTGGGGCGGCGCGTCAGCGACGCGGAGGATGAGGCCGCCAAGATCGCCGAGGCGCATGCGCGCGGCTTCGAGAGCGGCAAGGCCGCCGCCATGGCGACAATCGAAGCCAAGCTCCAGGAACAGCGTTCCCTGTTTGCGCGGCAGCTCGCGGTTGAACGAGAGGCCTGGGCGGCTCAGGAAGGCGGCAAGCTTGCAGCGCAACTGACTGCCGGCTTGCGCGCAGTGGAGGCGCAGATTGCCGACGCCGCGGCACGCGTGCTTGCGCCGTTCCTCGAGGCGCGGCTGTGCCATCAGGCCGTTGCCGATCTGCGCGCCGACCTCGAGATCCTGCTGGCGAAGGACGCAAATCTCAGCTTGAGCCTCGCCGGGCCTGAGGACCTGTTGCAGCCCCTGCGCAAAGATCTCGCCGACAAGACCTGCTCCGTGACCTACATCGCAAACGACGAGTGCGATGTGCGCATGAGCGCCGATCAAACGCTCCTCGAAACCCGGCTCGCGGCCTGGAAAACGAGGATCGAGGAGGCGGTGCGGTGAGCGCGAGCGACGAGGAAACGAAGGTCCAAGAGCTCGTCATCATCCGCCGGCCGGTCAGCAGCGAGGAAGCGGGACACAAGGGGGGCGTATGGAAGATCGCCTACGCCGACTTCATGACGGCGATGATGGCCTTCTTCCTCGTCATGTGGCTGATCAATGCCTCCGACAAGCAGACTATCACGCAGGTTGCAGCCTACTTCAATCCGGTGCGATTGACCGACAAGGTTGCCCTCTCCAAAGGTGTGCACGAATCGGAGGCGGTCACGCAGTCGACCGAAAAGGCCGCCGGCAACCTGAAACATCCATCTGGCGAGACCAAGGACGACAGAGAGAAGAAACACACCCCCTCGAAACAGCAGCCGGGCGTGGGGAAGGGCGAGAGCAAGGCAAGCGGGGCCAAGCCCAAGTACACCGAAGAGGTGCTCTTCCGGGATCCGTATGGGGTGCTGTCCAAGCTCGCCAGCCAGGCGGCCGAGGACCATTCCCAGCAGGCCAAGGGCGGCGAGGCCTACCGCGACCCCTTCGATCCGGTGTTCCGGCGCGAGAGCCAGGCCGGGAAACGAGAAACCGCCAAGCAGGCGGCAGCGCCTCCAGCTGTCCAGGAGAGCGCCAAGCAGGCGGCAACGCCTCCAGCTGCGCAGGAGAGCGCCAAGCAGGCGGCAGCGCCTCCAGCTGTCCAGGAGAGCGCCAAGCAGGCGGCAACGCCTCCAGCTGCGCAGGAGAGCGCCAAGCAGGCGGCAGCGCCTCCAGCTGTCCAGGA
>DATEVP010000452.1:0-4413 GCA_035258465.1 Hyphomicrobiaceae bacterium | reverse complement strand
CCCCAGCCTATATCAACGAACGCAAAGCCGTGGCAATTACCCAGCTCAACGACCGCTTGCGCGGGGGCACCCGGCACGCCACCATGGCACGGGCGGCGCGCCGATGAGAGCGTGACCCGGGGGAGTGATGGACGCCACTGTCGAGCCACCGCGACGGTCCTTTGCGTTCGGCCTGGAACGGCTGGGCTTCCTCGGGCTGAAGGCCCCGCGCATCACGGTGCTGCTGATCCTGGCGCTGTCGGCATTGGCCGGATGGGGCCTCACGCAGCTGCGGGTCGACGACTCGCTCTCGGAGCTCTTCCGCACCGACACCGAGGAGTTCCGCCGCTACGAGGAGATCGACCGGCGCTTCCCCTCCAGCGAATACGACGTGCTGGTCGTGGTGGAGGGCAAGGACCTGCTGCAAAAGACGCAGCTGGAGGCGTTTCGCCGCGCCATCGTGGATTTGCAGCTGGCCGACGGCGTGGACGGCCTGGTGACGATGCTCTCGGCTCGCGGCAAGCCGGATGCGAGCGGCTATGCGGCCCCGATCGTGCCGGACGATTTGCCGGAGGGCGCCGAGTACGACGCCATGCTCGAGCGGCTGCGGGCCAACGACATCGTCAAGGGCAAGTTCCTCTCCGACGACGGCCAGCTGGCGCTCGGCGTGCTGGCGCTGGATCGCAAGGTCGTCAGGGAGGAGGGCGGCAAGGTCGTCATCGGCCGTATCGGCGAGATCCTAGGAAAGGAGCTGGTGCCGGCCGGCCTCAAGTCGCACCTGACGGGCGCGCCGGTCATGCAGCTCGAGATCCGCAATGCGGTGGAGCGCGATCAGCTCGTCTACAACGGCCTGGGGCTGCTGTTCGGGGCAACCATCGCGGTGATCTTCTTCAAGCGGGTATCGCTGATGCTGCTGGCGGCGCTGCCACCGATGCTGGCAGTGCTCTGGTCGCTGGGACTGCTGGGGATCCTCGGGTTCCGCCTCAACCTGTTCCTCAACGTCATGACGCCCCTCGTCATGGTGATGGGCTTTGCCGACAGCATGCAGATGGTGTCGGCGATCCGCATCCGCCTGCGCGAGGGCGACAGCAAGGCCGAGGCAGTGGCCTTTGCCGTGCGCGTGGTCGGGCCGGCCTGCGTGCTGGCGCACGGCACGGCGCTGCTGTCGTTTGCGGCGCTGCTCGTCTCGCAATCGGGCCTCATTCGCACCTTCGGCATGGCGGGCGGGCTGGCGACCGGCATCTCCTTCATCGCCGTGATCCTGGTGCTGCCGCTGCTCGGGCTGGTCCTCATCCGCAACGAGGGCACGCTGGCCAGGGACCACGCACCAGCGGACCGGCTGATGGACGGTCTCGGCGCGTTCGTCGGCTGGATCGTCGATCGCGTGGTGAGCTGGCCGCTGACGACGACGCTCGTCGCGCTCATTCTCTTCCTGGCGTGCGGCAGCGCCTATCTGCAGCTGCAGCCCCGCTACCGGCTGGCCGATCAGGTTCCCGATCGCGAGCAGGCGCTCGGCGCAACCGCGCGCATCGATCAGAAGCTCACGGGGGCCAACCCCGTGCACGTCATGATCGAGTGGAAGACCGGGGCCTCGATCTATGCGCCAGGGCCCATGGAGGTGATCGGCAAGGCGCACGAGGTGCTGGAAAAGCAGGCCGGCCTCGGCAACGTCTGGTCGCTGGAGAGCCTGCGGCGGTGGCTCAAGGAAGCGGGCGACGACCGGCCCGAGACGGTGCGGAAGTACGTGGGCTACCTGCCCGAGCACCTGGTGCGGCGGTTCATCGCCAAGGAGGGCGATGCGGTGCTGGTGACCGGCCGGCTGCCGGACGTGGATTCGAGCCGTATCCTGCCCGTGGTCGAGAAGATCGACCGGGCGCTGGACGAGGTGCGCAGGCAGCATCCCGACTTCCGCATCGCCGTGACCGGGCTGCCGGCGATCGCCGCCCGCAACAGCGCGCGCATGATCAGCCAGCTCAACGAGGCGCTGCCGATCTGTGTCGGCTTTGCGGCGCTGCTGCTGGCGATCGCCTTCCGCTCGGTGTTCGTCGGCTTCGTGAGCCTGCTGCCCGGGCTGTTTCCGGTGGTGGCGTCGGGGGCGCTGATCTGGCTCGCCGGCGGCGGGCTCGAGTTTGCGTCCGTGGTGGCGCTGCTGGTCGTGTTCGGCCTGGCGATCGACTCGCTCATTCACTTCTTCAATCGCCTGAGCCGCGAGGAGCGCGCCGAGCCCAGGGCGGAGCTGGCGATCAGGCGTGCGCGCGTGCTGGTCGGGCCGGCCATCATCCTCACCACGCTGGTGCTGGCTTTCGGGCTGGGCGTGACGGTGTTCTCGGACCTGCCGTCGCTGCGGCTGTTCGGCTTCATCTGCGGGACGACGCTGCTCGCCTCGCTCATTGCCGACCTGGTGTTCCTGCCCGGCCTGATCATGCTCGTGCGCAAGATCTGGCGGCCGCGGCCGATCGGCTAATCGGAGTGCCGCCCTGGCGGGGGCAGAATTATCCCCGTGAGCCCAGAGGCGTGCTATTTCTTGGCCGGTGCGCTCGCCCGCTGGTAGGCCTCGACGGCGCTCAGCATGTCCTTGGTGGCATTGGGGAACGTGATGGTGGTCTTGCCTTCGCTGCTCGTGATCCGGAGCGCGCCGATGCGCACGCCGATCTTCTTTTCGCCGACGCCGAGGAAGCCGCCCACGCCCAGGATCACGCCTTCGACCTGGCCGCCGGAGCCGAGGATCAGATCGTCGATGGTGCCGACCGTCTGGCCGTCCTTGTTGACGACCTTGGCGCCGAGAAACCGCTCGCGCGCCAGGTGTTGGTTGGACTGCTGGCCCTTGAAGAAGGTGTTGGAGGGGATTTTCGTCTCGTCCTTCTTCTGCGCCCAGACCGGCGCGGCGAGCATTGTTGCAAGGAGGATAGCGAGGGCAATTCGGGGCATGTGACGTTCCTTTCGGAGACCCGTCGGTGGGTTCACGGACTTAGCCATGCTGAGACAACGCGGCAAGCCCGATTCGGTGCGGAGCCGGGCAGATTTTACCGTCGTTTTCGATGCGTTCCCGGGGCTTCCTGGCGACCAATTTTTGGGCAGCAAACCGACGCCGCTGCGGGGGCTATAACTCATTGAAAACATGTTATTATTTAGGGGATTGCGGCACCGGATTCCATGCGCTATCAACGCCCTACGGAGATCGCTTTCAGAGCACCGTCGTTCGTTCAGTCGACGAGCCCAGAGTGCCCTGAACCTCCAGACCTGTTCCAGACGCAAGCATAGGCGGCATCCCAAGTGGCGGACGACAACAATTCCGCGCGCGGCGGCGCGCCCGGTGGCGGCAGCGATATCCGGCCCGTTTCGATCACCGACGAGATGAAGCGCAGCTACCTCGATTACGCCATGAGCGTGATCGTGTCGCGCGCGCTCCCCGACGTACGCGACGGCCTGAAACCGGTGCACCGCCGCATCCTGTTCGGCATGCAGGAGCTGGGGCTCGACTGGAACAAGAAATACGTCAAGAGCGCCCGCGTGGTCGGCGAGGTGATGGGCAAGTATCACCCGCACGGCAATGCGCCCATCTACGACGCGATGGTGCGTATGGCGCAGGACTTCTCCATGCGTCTGCCCCTGGTCGACGGCCAGGGCAACTACGGCTCGGTCGACGGCGACCCGCCGGCGGCGGAGCGCTATACCGAGTGCAGCCTGACCAAGGTCGCGGGCACGCTGCTCGACGACCTCGACAAGAACACCGTCGAGTTCAAGGAGAACTACGACGGCACATTGAAAGAGCCGGCAGTGCTGCCGGCCAAGTTCCCCAACCTGCTCGTCAACGGCTCGGGCGGCATCGCCGTCGGCATGGCGACCAATATTCCCCCCCACAACCTGGGCGAGGTCATCGATGCCTGCATCGCGCATCTCGACAATCCCGAGATCGCGCTGGAGGAGCTGTGCCAGATCGTGCTCGGGCCCGACTTTCCGACCGGGGCGATGATCCTCGGCCGCGCCGGCATCACGGCCGCCTACCACAAGGGCCGCGGCTCGATCGTGCTGCGCTCCAAGGTGCACACCGAGGAGATCCGCAAGGACCGCGAGGCGCTGATCGTTACCGCCATCCCCTATCAGGTGAACAAGAAAACGCTGATCGAAAAGATCAACGAGCAGATACGCGACAAGAAGCTCGAGGGTGCCTCCGCGATCTGGGACGAATCGAATCGGGAAGGCATGCGCATCGTCATCGAGCTCAAGCGCGATGCCATCGCCGACGTGGTGCTGAACCAGCTCTGGCGCCACTCGGACCTTCAGACGAACTTCGGCGCCAACATGCTGGCGATCAACGGCGGCCGGCCCGAGCAGCTCAACCTCAAGGACATGATCGCCGCCTTCACCGCCCACCGCGAGGAGGTGGTGAGCCGACGCACCAAGTATCTGCTTTCCAAGTCGCGCGATCGTGCG
>DATEVP010000451.1:0-2138 GCA_035258465.1 Hyphomicrobiaceae bacterium | reverse complement strand
ACGGAATACTTGGGCGCCAGCCCCTCCTCCTTCAGGAAGCCGCCGGCGATGGTGGCAATCAGGGGCGAATAGAACGCGGAGAAGCGGGTGAACTCGATGCTGATCTCTTGGCTCAAAGGGGGCCTCCCTGGGCGTTGGCTTCGGCGAGGAAGCAGAGAATTGGAAATCTCGTCCCGGCGCAAGGGTTTCCACTCATTGCCGGACGATCGGCACTTTGGGCCACAGTTGCGTCACGAAGCGGGCTACCCTTGACAACCGGTCGTCCGGCCGCGTTGGGATTGCCAGCGCCCGGGTTGGGAGGAGATATCGCATGCGTTCGTGGATCGCGCTCGCCTTGCTGCCGGTCGCCGCGTCGACGGCTCTGGCCGCGGACATCAAGGGCACCTCGCGCGTCGACGCCGTCACGGTCTTTCCAAGCGGCGCCGAGATCAGGCGCGTGGGCAAGGTCAAGCTCGAACGCGGCGATCACGTCGTCCTGTTCGCCGACCTGCCCGCGCGCGCGATTGCCAGCTCCATCCGCGTCGAAGGCAAGGCCACGGGCAAGCTCGAGATCGGCTCGGTCGACAGCCGCCGCGTGTTCGTCGCGCGCACCGACACGGCCGTCGCCGCCACCGAGCGAAAGCGCATCGAGGACGCCATCGAGAAGCTGAAAGACGAAAGGGCCGTGCTGGCGGCGAGCGCGCAGGCGGCCGAGGCGCAGAAGACGCTGATCAGCAATCTGGCACAGCTCCCGACAAGGCCCGCCCCGGCGAACGGCGCCGCGGCCGCGCAGCCCGACTGGGGGCAGATCTTCGGGCTGATCGGCCAGCGCTTCGCCGAGGCGCAGAAGACGGTGCTCGATACGCAGGTCAAGATTCGCGACGTCGACCGGCAGATCAAGGACCTGGAGGGCAAGCTCGCCTCGCTGGCCCCGGCGCAAGAAGAGCGCACCGAGGTCAAGGTGTTCGTCAACGCCGGCGGCCCGCTCGACGCCGACATCACCATTCGCTACCAGGTCGGCGCCGCCTCCTGGGTGCCCTTCTACGATGCGCGCCTGGCGAGCGGCACCAAGGCGCAGGCGCCGAAGCTGCAGCTCGTGCGCCGCGCCAGCATCCAGCAGAGAAGCGGGGAGAGCTGGGACGAGGTTGCCCTGGCATTGTCGACGACGCGCCCGGGCGCCGGCACCGCCGCACCCGAGCTCGGCACCGTGACCGTCGACTACGAGCCCGATGCGCCGCCGCGACCGGCACCGATGGCGGCGCGCCGTGCCATGGTGCGCGAGGATGTGGTTGCCAGTCAGCCAGCCGGAGAGGAGGAAAGCTTCGCCCGCAAGGCCGCGCCGCAAATGGTCGATGCCACCGAGGGGCGGGCGCAGGTCGAGTCGCAGGCCTTCCAGGCGATCTATGCCATCGCCGGCCGCGTCACGGTGCCGGCCACGGGCGAGGCCAAGCGCGTGCAGATCGACGAGGCGACGCTCGACCCGGCGCTGATGGTGCGCACGGTGCCCAAGCGCGAGCAGAAGGCCTACCTCTACGCCAAGATGGCGATGGCGCGGGGCACCCCGATCCTGCCAGGCCAGGTGTCGCTGTTCCGCGACGCGACCTTCGTCGGCAACGGCCGCCTACCGCAGCTGGCGCCGGGCGAGGAGCACGAGCTGGGCTTCGGCAGCGACGACAACGTGCGCGTGCGCTACACGGTGGCCGAGGAGAAGCGGGCCGAGACCGGCATCATCAGCGCGTCGAAGACGGATACGCGCAGCTACCGCATCACGGTGAAGAACCAGCACGAGCGGGGAATCGCGGTGACCGTTCTCGACCAGATCCCCGTGTCGCAGAACGCCGACATCAAGGTCGAGCTGCTCGGCAAGACGGCGCCGACCAAGCAGAACGTCGACGACAAGCGCGGCGTGCTGGCCTGGGAGATGACGCTGGCTCCCGACGAGGAGAAGGCCGTCGAGTTCGGCTACCGCACCACCTGGCCGGCTGCCAAGAAGATCACCTACGGCAACTGAGCGTGGGCGGCGGTGGGGTCACCCTCCTCTTGACGGCAAAGCTGGGGTGGCGGCGCTCTTCGGCGCGCCAGGCCGGGGGGTGAAGCTGAGCAGGTTTGCCCCCTCCCCAACGGTTTGGCCGGGCCGTTCATGTCCGGTTACGGGGTGT
>DATEVP010000450.1:0-6856 GCA_035258465.1 Hyphomicrobiaceae bacterium | reverse complement strand
GTTCTGGCCGAAGCTGTGCCTCGTCCAGCTCGCCGGCCCGGAGGAAGAGGAAGCGCTGGTCGATCCCTTGAGCGATGGCATCGACCTGAAGCCGTTTTACCAGCTCATGGCAAACGAGCGCGTGGTCAAGGTCTTCCATGCCGCCCGGCAGGACCTCGAGATCGTCTGGAAGCAGGCCCAGCTCATCCCACACCCGATCTTCGATACGCAGATCGCCGCCATGGTCTGCGGCTTCGGGGAATCCGTGAGCTACGTCAATCTCGTCAAGCAGGTCACGGGCGAGGACCTCGACAAGACGTCGCGCTTCACCGACTGGGCCCGCCGCCCCCTGTCGCCTAAGCAGCTGAGCTACGCGCTTGGCGACGTCACCCACCTGCGCGACATCTACCGGCACCTGACGAAAGACCTGGAGGAATCCGGACGGGCGGAGTTGGTCGCCGAGGAGATGGCGACGCTGATCGATCCCTCGACCTACGAGGCGCATCCGGAGGAGGCCTGGCGCCGGCTCAAGCTGCGCATCAAGAACCGCAAGGGGCTGGCCGTGCTGATCGAGCTGGCGACCTGACGCGTGCGGGCCGCTCAAGCCCAGGACGTGCCGCGCAATCGAATTCTTCGCGACGAGGCGCTTTACGACATCGTCAGCCATGCACCGACCAAGACGGCGGACCTATCCGAGCTGAGGACGCTCAGCCGCGGCTTCTCCGAGTCTGCCCGCGCCAATGAGATCGTAGCCGCGGTCAACCGCGGGCTCGCTCGCGACATGAAGACCTTGCCGGCGTTGCGCATGGGCACACCGCTGCCGGCCGACAAGCTGGCGCTTCTCGACCTGCTGCGCGTGCTGCTCAAGGCGCGTGCGGCCCATCACAAGGTCGCGCCGCGCCTGATTGCCGATGGCGACGATCTGGAACGCATCGCGGTGGAGAAGGAGCCGGACGTGCCCGCCATGAAGGGCTGGCGCTACGATATGTTCGGGAGCCTGGCGGAGCAGTTGAAGCGCGGCGAGCTGGCGCTGAAGGTCGAGGGCGGGGAAGTCGTCACCGTGCCGCTCGCGCCGTCCAAGGACGCGGCCGAGGCGCACATCGCCAACTGACGCTGGCGGGCAATTTACAGCGGTTGGGCCGCCACCGGGACATTCGCCACCGCGGGCGCGGGCTCCCACTCGAGCGAGTCGGCGCTGACCATGCCGACGATGGCAACCAGCAGCGCCAGCGTCAGCATTCCCGCTACGAGTACCATCCGCATCGATGTGTCCATTTTCTCCTCCGAGCGGCGGCCGCCCTTCTGGGCGCTCGCCGACGGCGCAGTTTTTCCTCTGAGGTTCCAGCGCCTTGCGGGCAGCCGAAGCCCAGCGGCGTGCCCATGATGTGGGTGCGTAGGAGCCGCAAGAGAAGGCGGGCTCACACGGCCGTGACGAAGATTGATGGTGTTCAGCTGCGTTCGCGGAGGGGTCAACGATTGGTTAAGAACCGGACCGTGGCCCGGCCCCGTCATTCCCGCCAAGCGCAGCGCTGAGCGGGAATCCAGAAGCAAACTCCTGGGTTGGATTCCCGCTTCCGCTGACGCTCCGCGGGAATGACGGCGGCTGGCTTCTATGACCGGCCGGGGTTGTAGCTGTGCTTCTGGCGCCACTCGGACAGGAAATAGGAAAGCTCGTTGTCGATCGTGTCGGGCAGGACGATGCGCACCGTCACGAGCTGGTCCCCGACGTGGCGCATGGCGGCGTTGTGCACGCCTTTGCCCTTGAGGCGGAAGACGCGGCCCGAGCTCGTTGCCTTGGGGATGGTGAGCTGCACGCGGCCCGAGATGGTCGCCACCTCGATCTTGGCGCCGAGCACGGCTTCATCGATGGTGATCGGCACCTCGAGCGCGATGTCGTCGCCGATGCGCTTGTACTGCGCGTGCGGGCGGACCTTGATCTCGACCAGCGCGTCGCCGGCCTCGGCACCGCGCGGGCCCGCCTGGCCTTTGCCCTTGAGCCTCAGCACCTGCCCGTCGACCACGCCTTCCGGCACGGTGAGGTCGAGCACCCCGCCATCCGGCATGGTCACGCGCTTCTTGGCGCCGGTGGCCGATTCCAGGAAATCGATCTCCAGGGTATAGCGCACGTCGCGTCCCCGCGCACCGAACGGGCTGCCGGCATCGCCGAACCGCTCGCGTCCGCGGCCGAAGAGATCGGAGAAGATGTCGCCGAAGCCGCCGAACTCCTCTCGTCCGCCGCCGCCGGTGCGTCCGCCTCCGAAGGGTCCGCCCGCATGCGCGCGCTGATAGGTGCGGCGCGGCTCGCCGTTGGCGTCGATCTCGCCGCGGTCGTATTTGCCGCGCTTCTCGGGGTCGCCGACGATGTCGTAGGCCGAAGAGACCTTCTTGAAGCGCTCCTCCGCCACCGCCTTGTTGGCCGGGTTCAGATCGGGATGCAGCTCCTTGGCGAGCTTGCGGTAGGCGCGGCGAATGTCCTCGTCTGACGCGTCGCGCGCTACGCCCAGCACCTTATAGGGGTCATCTGCCATGTCGCTGCCCATCCCAGCCCAGCCGCCGGGACACTAAGGTAGGATAGTGGCGCCTCTACGCCAACCCTGCGGCCCCGCTGGTGGCTGAAAAGTATCATTGCTTGCCGCGAATCTCGGGCTCTCGCTCGAGAAGCTCGGCCAAGGCGCCGAAACGACGCTGCAGACGCTCGCCATCGAGCGGGGCATAGGCCCTGGGAATGGTCAAGACCAGCTTGTCGCGCTCATAGGACACCGGCGTCTCGTCGATGATGCCTGGCCGGCCGATCGACAGCATGTGCGCGGCACGGATCGCTGCCCCGATGATGCGCGCACGCCTGTAAAGCTTCTTGGACACGACCGCCTTCAGGCGCTCCGACAGCCTGTCGGTGTCCTCGTCCTCGGGGTCGCCGAGGCCGACGTGGCGGAAATAGATGGCGAGCGCGAGAAACACGCGGCCTGGATGATCGATGCCGCCCAGCGCCGCATGCGCGATCAGGATGAGGCTCTGCTCGCCGCGATAGTCCGGGTGGGCGCGCCAGCTGATGTCGGAGAGCAGGCAGGCGGCGTGGCGCAGGCGCCGCTCGTCCTCGGTTTCCTTCGGCCCCTGCCCCTCGAACAGCGCATCCGTCCACGCGCACAGCTCAACGGCGTGCTCGGCCGACCTCGACCTCAGCCGCGCATACTCGGCGCAGAAGGACAGGAGAGGGTCCTTCTTGCGCTCGGTTTCCGACAGCAGGCTGTAGAGCAGTCCCTCGCGGATGCCGAACACGGAGAAGTGCACCGCGTTCGGCTCCAGCTGCTTCAGAAGGCGCTCCAGCACCAGCGCCCCGTAGGGCAGCACCTCACGCCGCGGCCGCGAGATGGCCTCGATGCCCTTCATGGCGGAGAGCTTCTTGGTCTTGCGAATCTCCTCGCAGAAGCCGATCGCCGCCTTGGTCGGCATCGCATAGCCGTGCATGACGCGCAGCGGGTAGTCGGTCTCCTCCATGTGCAGCTTGGCGATCGCCCGCCACGTGCCGCCGACGGCATAGAAGCCACGGTTGCGGCCGCTGGCGAGCCAGGGGATCCGCCCGATGTGCTCGTCGGCGATGTCGATCGCCTTCTCGATGCGGCCGCCCGCGGCGTCGATCAGCCGCAAGCCGCCGAGCGGCAGGGTCACGGACTGGCGGAGCGTGTTGCCGCCGACGTCGATGATCTCGATGCTGCCGCCACCGAGATCGCCGGCAAACCCGTCCGGCGAGCGGAAGCCCATCAGAATACCGTTGGCGGCAAGCTCGGCCTCGCGCTGGCCGGACAGGATCTGGATTTTCCCCCCAAGCGCTTTCTCGCCGCGGGCGATGAAGTCGGGCCCGTCGGAGGCATCCCGGCAGGCGGCCGTGGCGACCGCCCACAGGTTCTTGACGCCGAGGATCCTGGCGATCGCCTTGAAGCGCGAGAGCGCCGCCAGCGCGCGGGCCACGCTCTCCTCGCCCAGGTGCCCGGTCGAGCCCACCTGCCGGCCGAGGCCGCACAGCACCTTCTCGTTGAAGATCGGGGTGGGGCTTCGCACCGCCCCTTCGTAGACGACGAGGCGGACGGAGTTGGAGCCGATGTCAACGACACCCATCGGCTCGAGCTCGTCGTTGTGGCCGAACTCGGCAATCTCACGCGTCACGCTTGCAGCGCCTTCCGCGGCTAGTGTGATGATCGAGAAATTCGCCTGTGCAAGCCCCAAGGTTTGGAGCGAATTCCTCGATCTGAATCACACTAGCAAGCCTCTGATCCTAGTGTCCCTTATGATTCCGAAGTTCGCTCCCAACCTGACCTCGAGCGCAGGCGAACTTCGGAATCGGGACACTAGCGCTCTTGGGCAAGGCTGAACCGGCGCGGGAAGCTGTCTTTGAGCGATTGGCCGCGGCCGGAGAGGCTCGGATTGGTCATGAAGTACTCATGCGCGTTGAAGGCCTCTTCGCCCTCTTGCGGCCGGACACGTTGCGAGGAGCCGTCCGGCAGCAGGCGCCAGCTTTGCTGGTTGTCCTTCAGGTTCGCCACCATGATCTGGTCCAGGATCTGCTCGTGCACGGTCGCGTTCGTGATCGGCACCATGACCTCGACCCGGCGATCCAGGTTCCGGGGCATCATGTCGGCGGAGCTGATATAGACGAGGGCCTTGGCCGAGGGCAACCCATGGCCGGCGCCGAAGCAGTAGACGCGCCCGTGCTCGAGGACGCGGCCGACGATGCTTTTGGCGCGGATATTCTCCGACAGCCCGGGCACCTCGGGCCGCAGGCAGCAGATGCCGCGCACGACCAGGTCGATCTCGACGCCGGCCTGGCTCGCCTCGTAGAGCGCATCGATGATCTGCCCGTCCACCAGCGCGTTCATCTTCATCCAGATGGCGGCGGGGCGGCCGGCCTTGGCATGGCCGATCTCGTCCTTGATGTTGGCGAGGATGCGCGCGCGGATGCCGTGGGGGCTCGCGGCCATCACCTCGATCTCGGCGGGCTCGGCATAGCCGGTGACGAAATTGAAGATGCGGGTCACGTCGCGGCCCACCACGGGGTCGGCGGTGAAGAACGACAGGTCGCTGTAGCTCTTGGCCGTCACGGGGTGATAGTTGCCGGTGCCGAAGTGGCAGTAGGTGGTGAGCTCGGCGCCTTCCCGGCGCACGATCAGGCCGAGCTTGGCGTGCGTCTTGAGATCGGTGAAGCCGTAGACCACGTGCACGCCGGCGCTCTCCAGATCGCGCGCCCAGCGGATGTTGGCGGCTTCGTCGAAGCGCGCTTTCAGCTCGACCACCGCCGTCACCGTCTTGCCGAGGTCCGCGGCGTCCTTCAGTGCGCGCACGATGGGGCTGTCGTTGGACGTGCGGTAGAGCGTCCACTTGATGGCCATGACGCTGGGGTCGGCCACCGCCTGGCGCAGCAGCTGCACCACCACGTCGAAGGACTCGTAGGGGTGGTGCACCACGATGTCCTTCTTGCGGATGGCGGCGAAGCAGTCGCCGCTGAACTCGCGGATGCGCTCGGGAAAGCGGATGTTGAGCGGCGTGAAGACGAGGTCGGGGCGCTCCGACACGATCAGCTGGCTGGTGTCGGCGAGGCCCAGCATGCCTTCCTTGATGAACACGGCGTCGTCGCGCAGCTCCAGCTCCTGCACCACGAAGCGCTGCAGGCGCGAGGGCATCTGCCCGTCGATCTCGAGCCTGATGACGTGGCCGCGGCGCCTCCTCTTCAGGGCCGTCTCGTAGGACGCGACCAGGTCCTCGGCCTCCTCCTGCATCTCGATGTCACTATCCCGCAGCACGCGGAAGGCGCCGTGGCTGCGCGCCAGGAAGCCGGGGAACAGCCGCGTCAGGAACATGCCGATCATCGACTCGACCCGGATGAAGCGGATCGGCGTGATGCCGTCGGATTGCGCGGCCTCTTCCGCCGGCAGCCGGATGAAGCGGACGAGCTGGCTGGGGATCGGCAGCAGCGCGTGCATGGTGGTGCCGTCGCGCTCGCGCCGCAGCTCCACCCCGACCGTGATGCCGCCGTTCTGGATGAAGGGGAAAGGATGGGCGGGGTCGACGGCCAGCGGCGTCAGGATCGGCAGGTACTGGGCGATGAACTGCCGGTCGACCCACTCGCGCTCGGCGGGGTTGAGCTCCTTGGGCTCGACGATGTGAATGCCGGCGGCGGCGATCTCGCACCTGAGCGCCGCCCAGCACGCCTGCTGATCGCTGACGAGGCCCGAGGCGACACGGTTGATCTCGACGAGCTGCTGGGATGGCGTCAGCCCGTCCTGGCTGACCTGGGTGATGCCCGCCGCGACCTGGCCGTAGAGGCCCGCCACGCGCACCATGAAGAACTCGTCCAGGTTGTTGGCCGAGATGGACAGGAAGCGCAGGCGCTCGAGCACCGGATGGCGCTGGTTGTTGGCCTCCTCCATCACCCGGCGATTGAACTGCAGCCAGGACAGCTCACGGTTGTAGAAGCGGGCCGCGCCGGTCGGGGGCTGGGGCGCGGGCGCGACGGCCGCGGGAGTCGCGGGTGCAACCGCGGGCGCGGACGCAGCGGGAGCCTCGCTCGCCGGCTCGCGCGGGTCGCGTTCCTTCAGTCTCGTCTTTGCTGCGCACATGATTGGCCTGTGGGCTGGGGTGGCGGCTGCCCGTGTGGCAATTATGCCACCGGCTTTCGCACGGGACGGCCGCAGTTTGCAACAGCAAGATGAAGGTTTGGTGGCGGTTGTGGACTACGCGCGGACCGTTCGCCTGCCGGGACAATATCCTCCGCCGCCGACACGCGCGTCACCCCATAGGGCCTATCTCCCCACCGCCGCTATGCTCCGGTAGCGGAAGGATGATGGCGGACGCGATGTGCCAAAAGCTGCCTAACGCGGCCGGAACT
>DATEVP010000449.1:0-8645 GCA_035258465.1 Hyphomicrobiaceae bacterium | reverse complement strand
GTGCCGCCCATACATACCGGGGCTCACATGCTAGGCGATGGTACGCACCCGATCCTCGAGCATCGGCCCGTAGATGAAGTTCGCCCAGATATTGAGAATGTCGATCAACTCGTTGGACAGTCCGCCGAAGCCCCAGGTCTCGTAGGCGTGCACGATGAGATCGCGGTTGGCGGTCGCGAGCCCGGTGTAGAGGTCGATCACGCCCTGTACGAACGGGGTCGGGAACGCGCGGATGCAGCCGTAGTCCAAGAGGTTGATGCCGGCCGGGCGGCCGCTGTCCTCGAAGATCGTGTAGTTGCCGAGATGCGGGTCGCCGTGGATCACGCCGTAATGTGAGAACGGAAACCACCAGGCACGGAACATGGCGCGCGCGATGGTGTTGCGCTCCTCCAGCGGCGCCGCCTTGTAGTCGAGCAGCGGCCGGCCTTCGAGCCACGTCATGGTGAGCAGGCGCTTGGTCGACAGCTCGCGCAGCACTTCGGGGACGCGGATGCTGGGCTCGTCCTTGAAGATCAGCGCGTAGAGCGCCATGTGGCGCCACTCCAGGTCGTAATCGAGCTCCTCGCGCAGCCGCGCCGCGATCTCCTTCAGCATCTCGCCCGTGTCGATGGCCGGGTTCATGCGCGCGTGCAGGGCGAACACGACTTTCAGCTGATTGAGGTCCGCCTCCACGGCCGACTGCATGTCGGGATACTGCAGCTTGGCTGCGAGCATCCGGCCGTCGTGCGCCACCGCGCGATGCACCTGGCCGAGCGACGCCGACGCCGACGGCTGCGGCTCGAAGCGCTGGAAGCGGCCCGCCCAATCAGGCCCCAGCTCGGCCACCATGCGCCGGCGCACGAAGGCGGGCCCCATCGGCGGGGCCTGCGATTGCAGCTGCGCCAGCTCCTGGGCGTACTCCGCCGGCAGCGCCTCGGGGATGGTGGCCATCAGCTGGGCCACCTTCATGATGGGACCCTTGAGGCCTCCGAGCGCCGCCGCGAGCGCGGCCGCACTCTTCGCGTCGTCGGCGTCGAGGCCGAACAGGCGCTGGCCGGCGACGCGGGCGGCGACGGCGCCGACATTGGTGCCAACGCGGACGTAGCGCGCGGCGCGGGCCGAAAAGCGGTTCTCCTCCTCGTCGCGCTTGTCGCTCTTGTCGTTCAACAGGCCCTCCTGGTGCTTGCAATATCGGGTCGCGGGCGTGCTGCGTCCAGAGGCTTGCTGCGCGGAAGGAGAACGCCGTCTATTCTGGCGAGTGGCGCGCTGTTCAAGCACCGGGCGGGCATGCAGGAGAAGGCGACGAGAGCTGGCGCATCGTGGGGCTGGGGCGGCTTCGTGCGCCATCCGGCAACGCATGCCATCCTCGCGCTCGGGATCACGCAGATCTGCGCCTGGGGCACCACGCTCTATGCGCTGGGCGTGCTCGGCAAGCCGATCGCCGCCGACACCGGCTGGAGCCAGAGCCTGGTGTTCGGCGGGCTCACTGTGGGGCTATTGGTGTCGGGCGCGGTGTCGACCGTCATCGGCCGCGGCATCGACCGCCGCGGCGGCCGCGCGATCATGGCGATCGGCTCCATCGTCATGGCCATCGGGCTGGTGCTGCTGTCGCTGGTGTCCGACCCTTATGCCTACCTTGCGGTGTGGGCGCTGCTCGGCATCGCCATGCGCATGTCGCTCTACGACGCCGCCTTTGCCGCACTGGTGCAGGTGACGCCTTCGCGCGGCCGCCGCGCCATCTCCTACCTCACGCTGTTCGGGGGCTTCGCCTCCAGCGTGTTCTGGCCGATCGGCCATGCGCTCAACGCGGAATTCGGCTGGCGCAACACGCTGCTCATATTCGCCGCCATCAATATCCTCGTCTGTCTGCCATTGCACTGGCTCGGCCTCGCCCGGCGCGAGACCGCTGAGCACGCCGCGCAGGTGCAGGCCGAGGCCGGCGCGGCAGGCACGGCCGAGCCGCCGCTGGAAGGGACCCCGCGCCGGGTGGCGATGGCCCTGTTCAGCCTGATCGTGGCGGCGAGCGCGGTGGTGTTTGGGGCACTCGCCGTGCATCTGGTGCCGATCCTGGAGGCGGCGGGATTAGCCGGCGCCGTGGCCGTGGGAATCGCCTCGCTCAAGGGCGTGGCGCAGGTTGCGGGGCGCATCTGGGACCTGACGCTCGCGCGCAAGTGGCACCCCATCGACGTGGGCCGGGTTTCCGTCGCCTTCATCCCGCTGTCGTTCGCCGTGCTGATGCTGGCAGGCGGCAGCTTCACCTTTGCGCTCGCCTTCACGCTGCTGTTCGGCATTTCCAACGGGCTCGTCACCATCATGCGCGGCGCCGTTCCGCTGGCGCTCTTCGGCCCCAAGGGCTACGGCGAGGTGCTCGGCATCCTGGCGACGCCCTATCTGCTGCTCGGTGCCGTGGCGCCGGCCGCGTTCGCGCTCATCGTCGAGCGCTGGGGCTACAGCGCGGGCGAGGCCGTGCTGCTCGGCGCCGGCGCGCTGTCGCTGCTGTCGATGGAGATCATGGCGCGCTGGTACCGGCGCCGACAGCGGCAGACGGGGTCAGACCCCTCGGGATGACCTGGCGAAGGCGGACGACGCGGAGGCGAGGGGTCTGACCCCGGCCCGCGTCACACCATCACCTGGGTGCCGACCTCGACCACGCGGTCGCTGGGGATGCGGAAATACTCCGTTGCGTCCTCGGCCCGTCCCGCCAGCCAGATGAACAACCGCTCCTGCCAGCGCGGCATCTCCGACTTCATCGTGGTCTTCAGCGAGCGTCGCGACAGGAAGAACGAGGTCGCCGATATGTCGATGTTGAGGTCCTTGCGCCGGCAGAGCTCCAGGATCTTCGGCACGCTCGGCGTTTCCATGAAGCCGTAGCGGGCGATGACGCGAATGAAGGTGTCGGCCACACGCTGGACCTCGATCCGGTCGTGCCGGGCAACGCGCGGGGTATCCTCCGTCTTGATGGTCAGGATGATATTGCGCTCGTGCAGCACGCGATTGTGCTTGAGGTTGTGCATCAGCGACGTCGGCGCCGAGTTGGGATCGCCGGTGAGGAACACGGCGGTGCCCGGCACGCGGTGCGGCGGCTTGGCGTCGAGCTTGCGCACCAGCCACTCCAGGTCGGCCTCGTTCTTGCGCGTCGCCCGCATCAGGCTCTTGGATCCGCGCACCCAGGTCAGGACGGCGAGGCTGATGACGCCCGCGATGACGACCGGCAGCCAGCCACCTTCGGGGATTTTCAGGATGTTGGCCGCCAGGAACGCCTGCTCGATCTGCAGCAGCGGCACCATCAGGAGCGCCGCCTTCCAAACCGGCCAGTTCCAGCAGCGCCACACCACGAAGAAGGCCATCAGGCTGTCGATCACCATCGTCGCGGTGACGGAGAGGCCGTAGGCGGCGGCCAGATCGCTCGAGGTGCGGAAGGTGATCGTCACCACCAGCACGGCGACGAACAGGATCTGGTTGACGCGCGGCAGGTAGATCTGGCCGGCAACGCTCTCGGAGGTGTGGCGGATCTCGAGGCGCGGCAACAAGCCGAGCTGGACGGCCTGCCGGGTGAAGGAGAAGGCGCCGGTGATCACGGCCTGGCTGGCGATCACGGTCGCCACCGTCGCCAGCACCACCATGGGTATCAGTGCCCACTCGGGGTAGAGGCGATAGAACGGGTTTTCGATGGCGGCCGGGTTGGCGAGCAGCAGTGCGCCCTGGCCGAAGTAGTTGAGGATCAGGGCCGGCTGCACGATGAACAGCCACGCCATCTGTATCGGCTTGCGGCCAAAATGGCCAAGGTCGGCGTAGAGTGCCTCCGCGCCCGTCGCCACGAGGAAGACGAGGCCCATCACGGCGAGACCGATGACGCCGTGCGAGAGGATGAAGGACACACCGAGGATGGGATTGAGCGCCTGAAACACGCGTGGGTCGTCGATGATGTGGATCAGGCCGCCGATGGTCAGCACGACGAACCACACCAGCATCACCGGCCCGAAGAACTGCGCCACCGCGGCGGTGCCGCGCGACTGGGCGGCGAACAAGATCACCAGGATGACGACCGTGATGGGCAGCACGGCTGCTTCCAGGGCCGGCGCAAAGAGCTTCAGGCCTTCGACGGCGGACAGCACCGAAATCGCCGGCGTGATGACGGCATCGCCGTAGAAGAAGGCCGCACCGGCTACGCCCAGCACCAGGATCAGCGGCGCGCTGCGCTTGGCCACGGACTGGCCGAGCGCCATCAGGGCGAACGTGCCGCCCTCGCCCCTGTTGTCGGCGTTGAGCAGGACCAGCACGTACTTGAGGGTGACGATGAGCATCAGCGTCCAAACGATCAGGGAGAGGATGCCGAGCACGGCTTCCGGCATGGCGGTGCCGTGCTGTTTCGCCGCCGTCACCGCCTCGCGCAAGGCGTAGAGGGGGCTCGTGCCGATGTCGCCGTAGACCACACCGATCGAGCCGACTGCCAGCGCCCAAAAATGCTTGTCGCTATGCTCGGCCTCGACGCCATGAGAGGCGGCGGCTGTTTGTGCCATGGACGGCGGCTTTTCTCGGGGCTCGGCCGACGGACGCTTGTGCCGGAATGGGCGCGGCTTATACACGCCCGCTGCTGCCGGTGAAAGCCCCGCCAATGTCGGTAGCGTGCCTGGCGGGCCGTTCGGCGCGCAAATCGGCGGGGTTGGGAGCAACGCTGGATGTGGTGACTGAACTTAGTTCAGTCTATCCCTGCACGTATGTCCCCGAAGCATGGCTTGGAAAGGCAGCGGCGGAGTCGATCTGGCTGAAACAGCGCTGGCCTGAAGGAAAAGTGCCCGCCAGGTTGCGCAGGCGGAAGCTCTCCGTTTGGCCAGCCCTATTGCGGCGTCGGCTTCGGCGTGGGCAGCGCCAGCGTGATGGGATCGCTCTCCACGGTCTCGACTGCGACCACCTCGCCGGCGGCTTCCAGCACGGGATAGGCAGCCGAGCAAATGTGGGAGTGGATGCGCTTGAGGTCGCGCAAGACGTCGAGATGCAGCGAGGTCGTCTCCAGCGTCTCCGGCCGGCCCTGGCGCAACCGGTCCAGGTGGCGCTCGGCAGCCGCCAGCCCGGCGTTGCGCAGCTGGACCTTTTCGGCAATCAGCTTGCGCGCCTCCTTGAGATCGCCGGACATGAACACGCCCAGCGCCATTCTGAGGCTTTCCAGGATGCGCTTGTGGAAGGCCGCAAGCTCCTCCGCGCCCTCGGCCGAGAACTGGAACCGGCGCTTGATCTTCTTGGCGGCAAGCTCGCTCAGGTTCTTGTCGATGATGTCGCCGATATGCTCCAGGTTGATGGTGAACGAGATGATCTCCATGGCCCGGTGGCCTTCGCGCTCGTCCAGGCTGCCGCGGGTGAGCTTGGTCACGTAGAGCTTGATCGCCTCGTCGAGCTTGTCCACCACGTCGTCCATGCGGGAGACCTCGCGCACGAGCGCGCGATCGTTGGTCATCAGCGCCGTCATGGCCTGTCGCAGCATGACCTCGACGACATCGCCCATGCGCAGCGTCTCGCGCGCTGCATCCGCCAGCGCCAGCGACGGCGTATCGAGCGCGCTTTCGTCGAGGTAGCGCGGTGCGGCCGGATCGGCGGCCGACTTGCGCGCCGGAAAGACCTTCACCAGCAGCCAGGCGAGCGGGTCGAGCAGGCCGATGAAAACGAGCGCGAGCGCGATGTTGAACGCCATGTGAAATTGCGCCGTCGCCTTCGCCAAGTCGGGCTGAAAGGCACCGAATGCCGTCGCGATCGGCTGCAGGAACGGCGCGAACAGCAGCACCCCGACGAGCCGATTGAGGAGATTCCCGGCAGGCAGGCGGTAGCTCGCGGGGTCGCCGCGAGCCACGCCCTCGATGAGGGGATTGATCGCACTGCCGAGATTTGCGCCCAGCACCAGAGCCAAGGCGGCCGCGGGCGCGACGAACTGCGAATAGGCCAGCGACATGATCAGGAGCACGATCGCCACGCTCGAGTGGGCTGCCCAGGTGAGCCCCGCCGCGAGCAGGATGCACATCACCGGATCGGCGGTGATCGCGCCAAGCAGCATGCGCACACTCGGTGCACTCTCGGCCGGGCTCAATGTGTTGAGCAGGATATGAAGGGCGAGGAGGACGAGGCCGAGGCCAATCGAGACGCGGCCCAGGTCCTTGACGCGGCTGCGGGGCGCGCTGCGGAAGGCGACGAGGCCGATCACGAACAAGGCCGGCGCGGCCGCGGCGACGTTGAAGGACAGAACCTGCACGATGAGGGTCGTGCCGACGTTGGCGCCCAGCAGGATCGCGAGCGCCGGCACCAGCGCGACGAGACCCTGTGTCGTGAAGGAGGCCGTCATCAGCGCGGTCGCCGTGCTGCTCTGCAACAGCGTCGTCAGGCCGAGGCCGGCGAGGAACGCGGAGAACCGGTTGCCCAGCGCCTTGGAGAGCAAATGGCGCAGATCGGAGCCGAAGGCGCGCAGGATCCCGCTCTGGACCATGTGCAGGCCCCACAAGAGCAGCGCCACGCCGCCCATCAGGTCGAGGAGAACGACAGTTCCCGTCATGGTTTGCTCTCGAGCCCCGATGAGTTTCGCGCGTGAAACTACAGGCAAGCGCGCCGCGGAGGAACGACGCCTCAATGGGCAAAATGCAGGTGTTTGGTTATTGTTTCAATACCGGCGGTGCTTCCGCCTCGAATGGCTGCGACGCGCCCAGCGGAATCATGCCGCTGCCAACAACCGGTCGACAATTTCGCGGCCCACCATTTCAGGACGCTCAGGGTCGAACGCGGCGATCGGAAGCCCTGCAAGATCCGAGGGCAGCTGGGCCGCGCTGTGGTTCTGGGAAAGCAGGAGCAAGATCGGCTTGCCCAGTGCCTCGGCCATGCCGAGCTCGTAGCTCGTCCAGCTCGATGCTGCGACCTCGGGCGAAGTCACGACCATGACGAATCCGTCGGCTCGGCGAATGGCTGCCTTGATCGCGCGACGAAAGTCATCGGCGGGTGCGATGGTCTCATCGACAACCGTTTCGACACCGTGCTTCCGGAGTTCGCTTGCAATGGCCGCCACGAGATTCGCATCCCGACGGCTGTGGGACAGAAACACCCGTGCCATCGCCTACCTCGCTCGTTTCTTCAACGCCTTAAAGTAGGTATCCAAGGCGTTCATGTCCACGAAGTCATCCCCAGCGTGCGATACAAATACGCGGTAGCGGCGCTTCGCCATCCCCCAACTCCAATGCGCACATAGGCATTATGCTGCTGAACCGTCCATCGCCTCCAGCTCGTCGATCATGCCGGCGATGACGGCGAGGCCCTTGTGCCAGAAGTCGCGCCTGGAGGCATCGAGCCCGAACGGGGCCAACAGCTCGCAATGGTGCTTGGAGCCGCCGGCTTTCAGCATGTCGAAATACTTGGCGACGAAGCCCGGGTGCGCATCACGATAGAGGCCGTAGAGCGAGTTCACCAGGCAATCGCCGAAGGCGTAGGCGTACACATAAAAGGGCGAATGCACGAAATGGGGAACGTAGGCCCAATAGACCCGGTAGCCGTCCTGCAGCTCGATGGCGGGGCCTAGGCTTTCGGCCTGCACCTCGAGCCAGATCTCGCCGATGCGCTCCGGCGTCAGCTCGCCGGCCTTGCGCTCCTCGTGCAGCCGGCGCTCGAAGGAATAGAAGGCGATCTGGCGCACGACCGTGTTGAGCATGTCCTCCACCTTCTGTGCCAGCAGAGCCTTTCTCTCGCGCTGGTCCTTGGCGGTCTCCAGCAGCGCCTTGAAGGTGAGCATCTCGCCGAACACGGACGCGGTCTCGGCGAGGGTGAGGGGCGTCGGCGCCAGCAGCGGCCCGAGCGGCGCGGCCAGTGTCTGGTGCACGCCGTGGCCCAGCTCGTGGGCGAGCGTCATCACGTCGCGCGGCTTGCCCTGGTAGTTCATCAGGATATAGGGGTGTACCGAGGGCACGGTGGGGTGCGAGAAGGCGCCCGGCGATTTGCCCTCGCGCACGGGCGCATCGATCCAGCGGCCGTCGAAGAAGCGCTTGGCGATGCCCGCCATCTCCGGCGCAAAGCCGCGATAGGCGTCGAGCACCATGCGCTCGGCATCGGCCCAGGGGACGATGCGCTCGGAGCGCTCGGGCAGCGGCGCGTTGCGGTCCCAATAGGCGAGCTTGTCCAGCCCCAGCCACCTGGCCTTCATGGCGTAGTAGCGGTGCGCGGTCTTGGGGTAGGCATCGCGCACGGCGCCGACGAGTGCGGCGACGACCTCGGGCTCGACGCGGTTGGCCAGGTGCCGGCTGTCGGCCACATCCTTGAAGCCGCGCCAGCGGTCGGAGATTTCCTTGTCCTTGGCCAAGGTGTTGGTGATCAGCGCGAACAGCCGGACGTTGTCCTTGAAGACCTTGGCCAATGCCTCGGCTGCCGCCTGCCGCTTCGCCCGATCGGGGTGCATGAGAAAATTGAGGGTCGGCTCGAGCGCGGTCGGCTGCTTCTCGCCGGCGACCTCGAAGCGCAGCGCGGTCATGGTCTCGGTGAACAGCCGGCTCCAGGCGCCGCGCCCAGTGAGCGACTTCTCGTGGAACAGGCGCTCGAGCTGCTCGTCGAGCTGGTAGGGCTTCTCCTTGCGCAGATCGTCGATCCACGGCTTGTAGCGGGCGAGCGCGGGCACCTCGAGCGCGCGGGCGAGCGCGGCGTCGTCGATC
>DATEVP010000448.1:0-6458 GCA_035258465.1 Hyphomicrobiaceae bacterium | reverse complement strand
TGATTTTCGCCCCACCTCCGGTGTTGGCATGAAGCTTGTAATTAAGCATCTCGACACGGCGCCAGCGACGGCGCCCCCGGTGCAACGCTGGACCCATAGGCAACACCGCTGACCTGGAGAGGAACGCGCGTGAGGCGTGCCTCGGGACTGCGGCTTTCTTGTTTGGCACGGCGCAAGCGCCGCGAGCGATGCCGCCCGATGCATGAGTGCCGTTCGAGCGTTGAGACAAGGACAGCGATGACAATGAGCAAAACCACCGAAGCACCGGCGAAGGCGAAACGCGCCGACGTGAGCCGGCGCGATCTCATCAAGTCGGCCAGTGCGACCGCGGCGACAGCCGTTCTCATGTCGACTGTAAGGGCCGCGTTCCCGTCCGGCGTGTTTGCGCAAGGCGCGGGGCCGGAGGTCAAGGGCACGAAGCTCGGCTACATCGCGCTCACCGATGCCTCGCCTCTGGTGATCGCCAAGGAGAAGGGTTTCTTCGCCAAGCACGGCGTGCCCGACATGGACATCGCCAAGCAAGCATCGTGGGGCGCGACACGCGACAACATGGCGCTCGGCACCAAGGCAAATGGCATCGACGGCGGCCACATCCTGCGGCCCAAGACGCATCTCTATGCTACCGGCAAGGTGATGCAGAACAACCAGCCGCTGCCGATGTACACGCTGCTCAATCTCAACGAGGACTGCCAAGCGATCTCGGTCTCCAACGAGTTCAAGCACCTCAATGTGCAGAAGGACTCCTCGCCCTTGAAGGCCGCGTTCGAGAAGAAGAAGGCCGCGGGCAAGGAAGTGAAGGTCGCCATGACCTTTCCCGGCGGCACGCACGACGTCTGGCTCCGCTACTGGCTCGCCGCCGGCGGCATCGACCCCGACAAGGACGTCTCGACCATCACCGTGCCGCCTCCACAGATGGTGGCCAACATGAAGGTGGGCAACATGGACGCCTTCTGCGTCGGCGAGCCGTGGAATGAGCAGCTGGTCAATCAGGACATCGGCTTCACCGCGCTGACCACCGGTGAGCTCTGGTTCAAGCACCCCGAGAAAATCCTCGGCATGCGCGCCGATTGGGTCGACGCCAATCCCAAGGCGACGCTGGCCATCCTCATGGCCACCATGGAAGCCCAGCAGTGGTGCGAGAGGATGGAGAACAAGCAGGAGATGGCCGAGATCATCGGCCGTCGTCAGTGGTTCAACGTGCCGGTGCCCGACATCGTCGGCCGCATCAAGGGCGACATCAATTACGGCAATGGCCGCGTCGCCAAGGGCACCAACCTGCTCATGAAATTCTGGGGTGAAAGAGGCGAGGTCTCCTACCCCTGGAAGAGCCTCGACACGTGGTTCGTCGCCGAAAACATCCGCTGGGGCAAATTCGAGCCCAGCCTCGATATCAAGGATCTCGTCAACAGGACGAACCGCAGCGATCTTTGGTTGGAGGCGGCCAAGACGCTGGGCGTGGCCAATCCTCCATCGGGCGACTCGCGCGGGATCGAGAAGTTCTTCGACGGCAAGATCTTCGATCCCGCCCAACCATTGGCATACGTGAAATCGTTGGCAATCAAGCGGGCCGTGGTCTGAGCCGGGCAGCTTCAGCGGCAACCCCACACACGGAGAACCTGCGCATGGCTTCGAGCGCCGCGAACATGAAGCGCATCGACTCGGCCGCCACTCCGGCGAGCGCGGCAGCCAAGGCGGGTCCGGCCGCTGTCGTGTCCTTTCCGAGACGAGCACCCCAGCTAGGCCGGCTGCCGGCACTGATGCGCGAGATCGCGGCCACGACCGTGCCACCCCTCATCGTGCTCTCGCTCCTTCTGCTGGTGTGGCAGATCGCGGCCGCGGGCCCCAAGGCGACGCTGCCGACCCCGCTCAAGATCTGGCAGGATGCCAAGGACCTGATCGTCGATCCCTTCTTTGTGCTCGGTCCGCAGGACATCGGGCTCGGCTGGCGCGTCCTCACCAGCCTGCAGCGCGTCGCCATCGGCTTCGGCCTCGCCGCGGCCATCGGCGTGGCGCTGGGCACCCTGGTCGGACAAAGCCTGTGGGCGATGCGCGGGCTCGACCCGATCTTTCAGGTGCTGCGCACCGTGCCGCCGCTGGCTTGGCTGCCAATCTCGCTTGCCGCCTTCCGCGACAGCGCGCCCTCGGCGATCTTCGTCATCTTCATAACCGCGATCTGGCCGGTGATCATCAACACCGCGGTCGGCATCCGCAACATCCCGCAGGACTACCGCAACATCGCCCGCATCCTGCGGCTCAACCCGGCCGAGTATTTCTGGCGCATCATGGTGCCGGCGGCGGCGCCCTATATCTTCACCGGCTTGCGGATCGGCATCGGCCTCTCCTGGCTCGCCATCGTTGCCGCCGAGATGCTGACCGGCGGCGTCGGCATCGGCTTCTTCATCTGGGACGCCTGGAACTCCTCGCGGCTCGCCGACATCGTCGTGGCGCTCGTCTACATCGGCGTCATCGGCTTCGTCCTCGACCGCCTGGTGGCGCTGGTCGGCCGCTTCGCCACGCGCGGCGTGGCGGCGACCTGAGGAGGCACCCATGATCGCTCCCGTTGCCGCCGTCTCCCACACCACGCCCAGGGCGCACGCTCCGGGCCGGGCCTTCCTGCACATCGACCGCGTGGCCAAGTCGTTCGCGCGCGGCTCCGCCGTCAGCGAGGTTCTGGCCGACATCGATCTGCGCATCGAGCAGGGCGAGTACGTGGCCATGATCGGCCACTCCGGCTGCGGCAAGTCGACGTTGCTCAACATCGTCGCCGGGCTGCTCGACGTGACGAGCGGGGCGGTGCTGCTGGAGGACAAGGAGGTCAACGATCCCGGGCCCGACCGCGCCGTGGTGTTCCAGAACCACTCGCTGCTGCCCTGGCTCACCGTCTACGACAACGTGCGGCTGGCCGTCGACAAGGTGTTCTCCGCCACCAAGTCGCGCAAGGAGCGCCATGCCTGGACCATGCACAACCTCGAGCTGGTGCAGATGGGGCACGCCAAGGACAAGCGGCCGATGGAGATCTCGGGCGGCATGAAGCAGCGCGTCGGCATCGCCCGCGCGCTCGCCATGGAGCCGAAAGTGCTGCTCCTCGATGAGCCGTTCGGCGCGCTCGATGCGCTGACGCGCTCGCACCTGCAGGACTCGGTGATGGCGATCCACCAGAAGCTGAAGAACACGGTGCTGATGATCACCCACGACGTCGACGAGGCCGTGCTCTTGTCCGACCGCATCGTCATGATGACCAACGGGCCGGCGGCCACCATCGGCGAGGTGCTGGAGGTGAAGCTGCCGCGGCCGCGCAAGCGTCTCGAGCTGGTCGACGACCCCACCTACATCCAGGCCCGCGGGGCGGTGCTCGAGTTTCTCTACGCGCGCCACAAGGCTCCCGCGCTGCAGGCGGCGGAGTAGGGCGATGGCGGCAGCACGGCGCACACGCGAGCGGCTGGTGGTGATCGGCGCCGGCATGGCCGGGCTGAAGCTGGTCGAGGCGATCACCGAGCTGAGCCCCGGCCGCTACGACATCACGCTGATCGGCCAGGAGCCGCGCCCCGCCTACAACCGCGTGCTGCTGTCGGGCGTGCTTGCGGGCGACGTCGCCGAGACCGACATCGAGCTGCGGCCGGCGGCCTGGTATGCCGAGCGCGGCATCGAGCTGCTTGCGGGCATCGCCTGCTCGACCCTGCACCCGGCGGAACGGGAGGTGGCGTTCGCGACGGGAGCACGCGTCGCCTACGACCAACTGGTGCTGGCGACCGGCTCGGCCGCCCTGCGCCTGCCGGTCCCGGGCCACGACCTGCCGGGCGTGCTCACCTTCCGCGACGTCGCCGACGTGAAGGCGATGCGAGCGGCCGAGCCCGGCACGCCCGCGGTCGTGATCGGCGGTGGTCTGCTGGGCGTGGAAGCGGCCTACGGCCTCGCCAAGCGCGGCTGCAAGGTCACGCTCCTCCACCTCATGCCGCGGCTGATGGAGCGCCAGCTCGATGCGCGCGCCGCCGCCCTGCTCAGAGCTGCGATCGAGAACAAGGGCATCGATGTCGTGCTCGAAGCACAAACCGCCGCCATCGAAGGCAGCGGACGCGCCGAGCGCGTCCGCCTGGAGGATGGCCGCGCCTATCCAGCTATGCTGGTGGTAATGGCGGCCGGCGTTCGCCCCGCAACGGCGCTTGCCCTAACCGGTGGCCTCGCGATCGGCCGCGGCATCGAGGTCGACGATACGCTGCAGACCAGCCGGCCCGGCATCTACGCCATCGGCGAATGCGCCGAGCATCGCGGCCAGTGCTGCGGGCTGGTCGAGCCGGCCCACGAGCAGGCGCAAGCGCTGGCACGTCATCTTGCCGGCCTGCCCGCCCGCTACGAGGGCTCCGTCACCGCCGCCAGCCTCAAGGTGTCGGGCGTGCCGGTGTTCTCGATGGGCGACTTCGAGGGCGAGGGCGCCGAGGCCATCCTGCTCGAGGACGCCCAAGCCGCCACCTACCGCAAGCTGGTGATCCGCGAAGACCGCCTCGCCGGCGCGGTGCTGTTTGGCGATACCGGCGACGCGCTCTGGTATCGCGACCTGATCCGCCAGCAGGCGCCGGTGGCGCCGATCCGCAGCTGGCTCGCCTTCGGCAAGGCCTACGCGGAGGCCGCCTGATGAGCGCGCAGGACTTCTCCGAGGAGCAGCGCCGCTATCTGGAGGGCTTCGTCTCGGGCGTGCAGGCCCGCCGCGCCTCGCAGGGCTTGAAGCCTCTGGGTGCCGAAGTCGGCGCCGCGTCGCCCGCCGGTCCCGACAAGGAGCACCTCGCCGCCATGGCCCGCTTCGAGGCCGCCGGCAAGAAGCTCTCGCCCGAGGAGAGGGCCAAGCGCGACGAGCATCCCTTCGACGCCTACGCGCGTCTCAAGGAAGAGAGCGCCAAGGGCCAGTTCCCCAAGGGCATCGACAATTTCCGCTGGCGCTTCCATGGCCTCTTCTACCTGGCGCCGACGCAGAGCTCCTACATGTGCCGGCTGCGCATCCCCAACGGCATCCTCGCGCACTGGCAACTCGCCGGCGTTGCCGACCTGGCCGAGCGCTACGGCGGCGGCTATGCGCACGTGACGACGCGCGCCAACCTGCAGATCCGCGATGTCATGCCCGAAGGCGCCATCCCCCTCATCGAGGGGCTGGCGGGCCTCGGCATCCCCACCAAAGGGACGGGAGCCGACAACATCCGCAACGTCACCGGCTCGCCCACGGCCGGCATCGACCCGCGGGAGCTGATCGACACCCGTCCCTTTGCGCGCGCCTGGCACCACCACATCTTGAATGATCGCTCGCTCTACGGCCTCCCGCGCAAGTTCAACGTCGGCTTCGACGGCGGCGGCGCCATCCCCGTCCTGGAGGACACCAACGACATCGCCTTCACGGCGGTGACCGTCGGCGAGGGCGCGGGCGTCGATGGCGGCGTCTGGTTCCGCTTGGGGCTAGGCGGCATCACCGGTCACCAGGATTTCGCCAGGCTCGGCGGCGTCTACGTCAAGCCGGACGAGGCCGTCGCCGTGGCGGACGCCATCGTGCGCGTGTTCATCGCCAACGGCGACCGCACCGACCGCAAAAAGGCGCGGCTCAAGTACGTGCTCGACGCCTGGGGCCTCGACAAGTTTCTGGCCGAGGTAGAGGCGAAGCTCGGCCGCAAGCTGGCGCGCCTGGCCGGCGACACGGTGTCGGCGCCCAACCGGCAGGATCGGCAGGCGCACATCGGCTTCCATGCGCAGAAGCAGGCCGGCAAGGTCTGGGCCGGCGTGGCGCTCCCCGTCGGCAAGCTCACATCCGAGCAGATGCGCGCCCTCGCCAGGATCGCCCACGATCTCGGCGACGGCGACATCCGCCTCACCGTCTGGCAGAACCTGCTGCTCTCCGGCATCGACGAGGCCAACACGGGGCTCGTCGAGACGTGCCTGCACCAGATCGGCCTCACCGCCAAGGCAACGAGCGTGCGCGCCGGCCTGATCGCCTGCACCGGCAATACCGGGTGCAAGTTCGCGCTCGCCAACACCAAGGGCACCGCCATGGCCATTGCCGACTGGGTGGAGCCGCGCGTTGCCCTCGATCGCCCCATCAACATCCATCTCACCGGCTGCCCCAACTCCTGTGCCCAGCACTACATCGGCGACATCGGCCTGCTCGCCTGCCGGGTGAACGTGGATGCGGCGGGGGAGGACACAGTCGAGGGCTTCCAGGTGTTCGTCGGCGGCGGCTTCGGCGCCGATGCCGGCATCGCCCGCGAGCTCTACCGCGACGTGAAGGTGCCAGACTGCCCGCAACTGATCGAGCGCATCCTCCAGGCCTACGTGGCGCACCGTGCAGGCGCGGACGAAAGCTTTGTCGCCTTCACGCGCCGGCATGACCTCCCCGCCCTCAAGAGCATGGTCGAGGGCGTCGCATGAGCGTGCAAGCGGCACTTCCGGCTTCTCCCTCTCCCCGCTTGCCCTCGGGCTCTCCA
>DATEVP010000447.1:0-3186 GCA_035258465.1 Hyphomicrobiaceae bacterium | reverse complement strand
CTCGACCCCAACCTGCAGCGCATGGCACGCAAGGCGCTGATCGACGGCCTCGTCGCCTTCGACCGCGACAAGGGATGGCGCGGCCCCGTGCAGAAGATCGACATCGCCGGCGATTGGGGTGTCGCGCTCGGCGGCATCGAGGTCCCGAACGATCTGGCGCCCTGGCGGCTCGGCGTCGTGCTCGAGCCGCAACGCACCAAGGCGGTGGTGGGGCTGCGCCCGGCGCGCCAGGCCGACGGCTCCTTCGCCGCCGAGCGCGAGGCGGTCGAGATCGCCTTCGACGAGATCAAATGGGCCAAGTCGAACCGCACGACGCCGAAAGCCGTCACCGATGTGCTGCACGCCGGCGACGTGATCTGGGTGGCGCCCAAGAACCCGGCGCAACCCACCGGCACCTGGTCGCTGATGCAGGTGCCCGAGGTGGGCGGCGGCCTCGTTGCCATGGACCCGCACACGGGCCGCGTGCACGCGGTGGTCGGCGGCTTCTCATTCGCCACCAGCCAGTTCGATCGCGCCCTGCAAGCCAAACGGCAGCCGGGCTCCGCCTTCAAGCCGCTGGTTTATGCCGCCGCCCTCGACAACGGCTACAAGCCGACCAGCATCGTGCTCGATGCGCCGATCGAGATCGACCAGGGGCCGGGCAAGGAGGTGTGGCAGCCCAAGAACTACGACGGCACGTCCTCGTTCGGCCCTTCGACGCTGCGGCTCGGCATCGAGAAGTCGCGCAACCAGATGACCGTCCGGCTGGCCCAGGACATGGGCATGCCGCTGATCGTGGAGTACTCCAAGCGGTTCGGCGTCTACGACGACTTGCTGCCGGTGCTCGCCATGTCGCTGGGCTCCGGCGAGACGACGCTGGTCAGAATGGCGGCGGCCTACAGCACGATTGCCAACGGCGGCAAGCAGGTGCGCCCCACGCTCGTCGATCGCATCCAGGATCGCTGGGGTCGCACCATCTGGCGTCACGACCAGCGTGAGTGCAAGAGTTGCAAGGTGGAGAGATGGGCCGGACAGGCGGAGCCGGCGCTCGCCGACGACCGCCGCCAGATCATAGACCCGCACACCGCCTATCAGATGACCTCGATGATGGAGGGCGTGGTGCAGCGCGGCACCGCCACCGTCATCAGCAAGATGCTTCCCAACGTGCCGATCGCCGGCAAGACCGGCACCACCAACGACGAGAAGGACGCCTGGTTCATCGGCTTCACGCCCGATTTGGTCGTCGGCGTGTTCATCGGCTACGACACGCCCCGCCATCTCGGCAAGGGCATGACCGGCGGCCACGTGGCGGCCCCCATCTTCGGCAGCTTCATGAAGATGGTGCTGGCCGACAAGAAGGCCGTGCCGTTCCGCATCCCGCCCGGCGTCAAGCTCATGCGCGTCAGCCTGCGCACCGGGCTGCGCGCCCAGGGCGGCGAGCCCGATAGCGTGCTGGAGGCCTTCAAGCCCTACGAGGAGCCCGACGACGCCTATTCCGTCATCGGCTTCACCAACGACAGCGGCGGCTTCTTCGGCGCCGACCAGATGGACCAGCCGCGCAGCCTGTCGAGCGGCCGCAGCGTCTATTGATCGTCCTGCCCCTCAGCGCTTGGCGGGCGTCCAGCCGGCGCGCGTCAGCTTCGCGTGGCTGGAGGAAGAGGGCCACGCAATAATGCGAAGGCCCGGGCGAGAGCCCGGGCCTCTTGGTCAACGGTCGATGGTCGCGGGCTAGAAGTCCATGCCCCCCATGCCGCCCATTCCGCCGGGAGGCATTCCCGGCCCCGCACTTTCCTTCTTCGGCAGCTCGGCCACCATCGCCTCGGTCGTGATCAGAAGGCCGGCAATCGAAGCGGCGTCCTGCAGCGCCGTGCGCACCACCTTGGTCGGATCGATCACGCCCTCGCTGACGAGATCGGCGTACTCGCCCGTCTGCGCGTTGTAGCCGTAGCTGTACTTGGCGTGCTCCAGGATCTTGCCGACCACCACCGAGCCGTCCTCGCCGGCGTTCTGCACGATCTGCCGGGCCGGCACTTGCAGCGCTTTGCGCACGATGGCGATGCCGACCTTCTGGTCGGCGTTGTCGGTCTTGAGCCCTTCGAGCACCTTGATCGCGCGCAGCAGGGCGACGCCGCCGCCGGGCACGATGCCTTCCTCGACCGCGGCACGCGTCGCATGCATGGCATCCTCGACGCGGTCCTTGCGCTCCTTGACCTCGGTCTCCGTAGCGCCGCCGACCTTGATGATGGCGACGCCGCCGGCGAGCTTGGCCAGCCGCTCCTGCAGCTTCTCCTTGTCGTAGTCGGAGGTGGTCTCCTCGATCTGCGCCTTGATCTGCTTGATGCGCGCCTCGATGTCGGCCTTCTTGCCGGCGCCGTCGACGATGGTTGTGTTGTCCTTGTCGATCGTCACCCGCTTGCAGCGGCCGAGCATGTTGAGCGCGACATTCTCGAGCTTGATGCCGAGGTCCTCGCTGATCAGCGTGCCGCTGGTCAGCGTGGCGATGTCTTCCAGCATGGCCTTGCGGCGATCGCCGAAGCCCGGCGCCTTGACGGCGGCGACCTTCAAGCCGCCACGCAGCTTGTTGACGACGAGCGTGGCCAGCGCCTCGCCTTCCACGTCCTCGGCGACGATGAGCAGCGGCTTGCCCGCCTGCACCACCGCCTCCAGCATCGGCAGCATCGGCTGCAGGGTGGAGAGCTTTTTCTCGTAGATCAGGATGTAGGGGCTCTCGAGCTCGACCAGCATCTTGTCGGCGTTGGTGATGAAGTAGGGCGAGATGTAGCCGCGGTCGAACTGCATGCCCTCGACCACGTCGAGCTCGGTCTCCAGGCTCTTGGCTTCCTCGACCGTGATCACGCCCTCGTTGCCGACCTTCTTCATGGCCTCGGCAATCATCCGGCCGATCTCCTGATCGCCGTTGGCGGAAATGGTCCCGACCTGGGCGATCTCGTCGTTGGAGGTGACCTTCTTGGCTTTGGCCTTGAGCTCGGCGATGACGGCGCTGACGGCCAGGTCGACGCCCCGCTTCAGGTCCATCGGGTTGGCGCCGGCGGCAACCGACTTGGCGCCTTCCCTGATGATGGCCTGCGCGAGCACCGTCGCCGTCGTGGTGCCGTCGCCGGCGACGTCGGAGGTCTTGGAGGCGACCTCGCGCAGCATCTGCGCGCCCATGTTCTCGAACTTGTCCTCGAGCTCGATCTCCTTGGC
>DATEVP010000446.1:0-3503 GCA_035258465.1 Hyphomicrobiaceae bacterium | reverse complement strand
CGAAGTCTCAACGGTTGGCATGCAACGTTTGAGCGGCAGCGACGACGCGATGCTCTATGAGGCATGCCGTGTGGACAGTCGCGTTCTCATCACGCTCGATCGGGTGAGGTGCTTCGCTTTCCGCCCGAGGACATGGCCGGCATTATCATTCTCGACTGTCGCGGTCGACTTTCACCAGCCTCTATCCTTGCTCGGTTAAGGGAGTGTGTCGCACTGCTTGCAGTCCAGCCGATCGAACGGCAGCTCCGGATCGTCGAGCCGGGCCGCGTGCGGATCCATGAGCGGCGCGAGCCGCACTGACCGAGAAGAGGCGGCGCCGGCACTCACAACGTCAACCCCTGCAAGATTACAATCTTGGTGTTGTCGACTGAATGAGCCGGTGGCGCACCCGACAGGATTCGAACCTGTGACCTTCGCCTTCGGAGGGCGACACTCTATCCAGCTGAGCTACGGGTGCCCGGGTCTTTGGATACTCCATTTGACCCGAGGCGGCAAACGCCGCAAATCTTATCGGCATGCGCCCAAGCGGGCGTCGGGCTGGCGACACGAGAATGGAAGCACCTTCATGGCTGAGCAAGGCGACGTGCGACCTGGAGAGGTGGGGATAGATTTGCCCGACGCCTTCGATGCCGGCGTCTATTTCATCGGCCGCATCCGCACGCCGTTCAAGTCGCGCAGCCATTGCCCGAAGAACACTGCCGAGTCGGACGCCATAGGCCGCATCGAGCTCGATCAGCGCTTTGCCGCCGGCCTTGCGGATCTGCAGCTCTTTTCGCACCTGTGGCTGCTCTATTGGATGCATCAGGCGCGGCGCGATCTCATCCAGCAGGTGCCGGCGCATCTGGGCCGGCCGCGCGGCATCTTCGCCCTGCGCTCGCCGGTGCGGCCCAACCCCATCGCAATTGCGGCCGTGGAGCTGATCGGCGTCGCCGGCACGACGCTGACGGTGCGCAAGGTCGACTGCATCGACGGCACGCCGCTGATCGACATCAAGCCCTATTTCGCCTCGATCGACAGCTTCCCGGATGCCAGGCGGCCTCGCTAACAGCCGGCGGCCGCTCCGAGCAGCCCACATCGGCCCAGGCGATCGCCCGCATCAGTCCTCGTACTTGAACGAGATCTTGAGCCGCACGCGATAGGCCTCGACCTTGCCGTCGGTAATGACGATGTCCTGCTCGCACACCTGGGCGACGCGCAAATCGCGCAGCGTTTGCGCCGCTCGCTCCACGGCGGCAGCGGCCGCCTTCTCCCAGGATGTGGGGCTGGTGCCGACGATCTCGATGATCTTGTAAACGCTCTCTGCCACGACGTCCTCCACTTGCAGCGCAACAACAACGAGGACAGGCGAACCTGACGGGCCCGAAAGCCCACCAAAGTCTATGAGTTCGCAACGCGTCTTGGCAATCGCCAAAGCGGTTCGGCCGTGCACGCGCCCGCTTTGACATGGTGCGCTGATCGCGTCGAGGCAGACGTCGAGAGCGATGAAGCCGGCATGCTGATCGTGCACGAGCTCGACGATCCCGGCCGGGTCGCCGAAGTCGATGGCCAGCCGGTCGGGTATCCCGCGCAGCAATGTCCTGTTTCGCAGCGTCAGAGCGAGCGCGGGCCGCCACGTCGCGGTCTTTCGCTTCGCGCCGTTCTCGCTGGCGAGCTTGCGCGATGCCTTCCTCGACGCGTGGGCACGCGGAGAATTGCCCGCGATCGATCTATTGCAAGGGACCGGTTGGTTGCTCTGCGTACCATTGCATTCGCGCACCACACCCCGAAAAACGCCGAATAGGTTTCATAGCCAATACATTAATATTTATTGAATTATCGAAGAACAACAGTATATTTGCGCAACAATACACTAAAGGTGCACAAATATACGCACTACAACCAAACAGGCGGCGAAAATGACTGGAAGATTGATAGGCGCAATTATTGCATTGCTCGTGGTCGTAGCGGTGGCCGTGACCTCGCTGCGGCTCATCAGTTTCTCGTTCCAGGAGCAGGCCTCGCCAGTCAGCAGTCAGACGATGCAGCAGGCCAGGCGCGATGGGGCCGAGAGCACGCCGGGCTTTCTCGCGCAGATGCGGGACGCGCGCGAACCGGCCGGGGTTGGTTTGGTGGCGGAGGCGGAGCGCCAATGGCGCGAAGTCGAGCAACGGCAGGCCCAACTCAGGCAGAGGCAAGAGGAGGAGCGTAAGCTCGCCGAAGCCCGCCGGCAGGCGGAGCAGCAGCAACGCGAACGCCACGAGGCCGAGCAGCGGGAGGCAGATCTGGCGCGCAGGCTCGAGGAGCAGCGCAAGCTGGCCCAGGCTCGGTTGCAGGAGGAGCAGGAGCGCCAACGCCACGAAGCCCAGCTCGAGGCCGATCTCAGGCGGATGTGGGAGGACGAGCACAAGCTGGGCCTGCAGCCGGAGAAGCAGCGCCCGCACCGCGAAGCCGAGCCGATGCACAAGAGCGAGGGGACAGTCGCTGCGGGTCAGTTGCAAGCGGACGCAAAGTCGTCGCCAGCGCGCGAGACAAACGCCAGCCCAGCAGCATCGACCGTTCCGGCATCATCCACCGGTCAGCGACAGCCTGCCAGTGTCGCCCGCGCAAGCGGCAAGGGAGAAAAGAAGAAGAAGACTATTTGCATGTTCTTCGAGCAGCCTGCCGGTGATGTGGAACGCGCTGGCGGACCGTCGATGCGGGGGAAAAGTACCCGCGGACCCTCGCTACGAGGCACAAGTGTCGGCAACCCTCCGACGGAGATGGCCGGCAGCGCGAGAACGCGGGTACGCCAAGCGACGTGGCAGGTCCAAGCCCTGATGCAGGGCCACTGAACCAGTCGAGCGGCCCATGCTTCCCCGATTGCTGGCGCGGATCGCCGACATGGAAACGACGCAAGGTCCTCCTGCCCGGAGAGCAGCGCAGCCTTGGCTCAGAATCCTGGCTGGCGTGGTGTTGTTTCCTGGGTTCTGGGTGAGCGTCGTTCTTGCGGTGGCTGCAATTCTGCCGGCGACTTTTCCTCGATTGCAATTGCTGGTGCAGTTGACGGCAATTCTGCCCGCCGGCGCGCTGGCCTGGCTCGCGGTCCGGCGCGCACCGGCCCTCCTGCTCGCGATCCTCATTCCCGTGCTGCTCGCTCTTTATTTCATTGCGCTCAACCTCATGGCGAATCTGCCCGGCCGAGCCTGAGCGAAGCGTCAAACGGTTTGGCGCGCGATGCGTTTGACCGCCGCGATGGCCAGGCCGGTGCGCGCGATGCGATCGACGGCAGCCTTCAGCGGCTCGAGCGCCGCCGCCATGTGGTGGGCATTGGCATGCAACAGCAGGAAAGCGTCGACCATGATGCCGACATGGCCCTTCCAAAACACCAAGTCCCCGCGCTCGAGGTCCTGCAGGTCCTCGCCGAGCGGCTTGGGCAGGCCGAGCTCGGCCTGCTGCATATCGCTGTCGCGCGGACACTCGATGCCGGCGGCCTGCAAGGCAGTCTGCAATAGGCCCGAGCAATCGACACCCGTGCGCGTCTTTCC
>DATEVP010000445.1:0-6629 GCA_035258465.1 Hyphomicrobiaceae bacterium | reverse complement strand
CATGGTGTACATCGCCCGGCCCTGGCTCATGGACCGCAGCTGGCTGACGTAGCCGAACATGTTGGCGAGCGGCACGTTGGCCCGGATCACCGTGGCATTGCCGCGCATCTCCTGGCTGCGGATCTGCCCGCGGCGGCTGTTGATGTCGCCGATCACGTTGCCGACGAAATCGCCGGGGGTGACCACCTCCACGTCCATGATGGGCTCGAGCAGCTTGACGCCCGATTTCTCGGCACCCTCCTTCATGGCGGAGCGCGCCGCGATCTCGAAGGCGATGGTGCTGCTATCGACCTCGTGATAGTCGCCGTCGTAGAGCGTGACCTTGGTATCGACCATCGGGAAGCCGATCAACACGCCCGCGTCCCACACGCTCTGCACGCCCTTCTCGACGCCCGGAATGTACTCCTTCGGCACCACGCCGCCGACGATCTCGCTTTCGAACTCGTTGCCCGCGCCGGCTGCATTGGGCTCGAGCCGGAGCTTGACGCGCGCGAACTGGCCAGTGCCGCCGGTCTGCTTTTTGTGCGTGTAGTCGATCTGCGTCGCGCGTGCCAGCGTCTCGCGGTAGGCCACCTGCGGGGCGCCGACATTCACCTCCACCTTGTGCGTGCGCTTGAGGATGTCGACCTTGATCTCGAGATGCAGCTCGCCCATCCCCTTGATGATGGTCTGGCCGCTTTCCGGATCGCTCGCCACGCGGAAGGAGGGGTCTTCGGCCACCAGCTTCTGCAGCGCAATCCCCATCTTCTCCTGGTCGCTCTTGGCCTTGGGCTCGACCGCCTGCTCGATGACGGGATTGGGAAAATCCATCTTCTCCAGCAGCACGGCCTTGTTCGGGTCCGACAGCGTCTCCCCGGTGCGGGTGTCCTTCAGGCCCGCAAGCGCGATGATGTCGCCGGCATAGGCCTCGTCGATCTGCTCGCGCTCGTCGGCGTGCATCAGATACATGCGCCCCACCCGCTCCTTCCTGTCGCGGGTGGTGTTGGCGAGCGCCATGCCGCTCTTCACCGTGCCGGAGTAGACCCGGCAGAACGTGATCGAGCCGACGTGGGGATCGTCCATGATCTTGAAGGCGAGCATGGCCAGCGGATCGCTATCGACCGGCCTGCGGATGGTCTGCTCGCCCGTCTTGATGTCGATGGCCTCGAAGGCGTCGCGGTCGGCCGGCGACGGTAGATAGTCCACCACAGCGTCGAGCAGCGGCTGCACACCCTTGTTCTTGAAGGCCGAGCCGCACAGCATGGGATAGAACGCGCGCGTGACGGTAGCCTTGCGGATCAGCCGCTTCAGGGTCGCAATGTCCGGCTCCTTGCCGTCGAGATAGCCGGCCATGGCCTCGTCATCCATCTCTACGGCGGCCTCGATCATCGCCGCGCGCAGTTGCGCGGCCTTGCCGGCGAGATCGGCCGGGATTTCCGTCTCGTAGAACTTGGCGCCCTTGTCGTCGCCTTCCCAGACGGTCGCGTTCATCTTCAGCAGATCGACGATGCCCCTGAAGCTCGACTCGGCCCCGATCGGGATCTGCAGCGGCACCGGACGCGCACCGAGCTTTGACACGATATCGTCGACGCACTGGTAGAAATCGGCGCCGGTCTTATCCATCTTGTTGGCGAAGATGATGCGGGGCACCTCGTACTTGTCGCCCTGGCGCCAGACCGTCTCGGTCTGCGGCTCCACGCCCTGGTTGCCGTCGAGCACGCACACGGCCCCGTCGAGCACGCGCAAGGAGCGCTCCACCTCGATGGTGAAGTCGACATGGCCCGGCGTGTCGATGATGTTGAGGCGCTTGCCTTGCCAGAAACAGGTGGTGGCGGCCGAGGTGATGGTGATGCCGCGCTCCTGCTCCTGCTCCATGAAATCCATGGTCGCGGCGCCCTCGTGCACCTCGCCGATCTTATAGGTCTTGCCCGTGTAGTAGAGGATCCGCTCGGTCGTCGTCGTCTTGCCGGCATCGATATGGGCCATGATGCCGAAGTTGCGGTAGTCCTCGATGTTGTGCTTTCGCGGCATGATCGTCTGCGGTCCGGTTACCAGCGGTAATGGGAGAAGGCCCGATTGGCCTCTGCCATCTTGTGCGTGTCCTCCCGCTTCTTCACCGCCGAGCCGCGATTGTTCGCGGCATCGAGAAGCTCGCCGGACAGGCGCTCTTCCATGGTGTTTTCGTTGCGGCCGCGCGCGGCCGTGATGAGCCAGCGAATGGCGAGTGCCTGCCGGCGCTCGTTGCGCACTTCCACCGGTACCTGGTAGGTGGCGCCGCCGACGCGCCGCGAGCGCACCTCGACCGCCGGCATGACGTTGTCCAGCGCCTGATGGAAGAGCTGGATCGGGTCCGACTTGGCGCGGCTCTGCATGCGCTCGAGCGCGCCATAGACGATGCGCTCGGCAACCGACTTCTTGCCCTGCTTCATGATCGAGTTCATGAACTTGGACACGACCAGGTCGCTGAACTTGGGGTCCGGATTGACCTCCCGTCTCTCAGCCTTGTGCCGGCGCGACATGCCTTTCTTCCTTCACCAATCGAGCTCGAGAGCACCACGGCAGGGCTCTGCCGGGGTGCCTGACGCAAAGAGGCCCGTCATTTGGGCCTCTTTGCTCCGTACTTGGAGCGCCTCTGCTTGCGATCCGCCACGCCTTGCGTGTCGAGCACACCGCGGATGATGTGGTAGCGCACGCCGGGGAGGTCCTTGACGCGGCCGCCGCGGATCATCACCACCGAGTGCTCTTGCAGGTTGTGGCCCTCACCCGGGATGTAACCGATCACCTCGAAGCCGTTGGTCAGGCGAACCTTGGCCACCTTGCGCAGCGCCGAGTTCGGCTTCTTCGGGGTCGTTGTATAGACGCGCGTGCAGACCCCGCGCTTCTGCGGGCACGCCTGCATGTGACGCGCCTTCTCGCGGTAGACCTTCTGCGTCCGCGGTTTGCGCACCAGTTGTTGGATCGTCGGCATGCGCCAGTTCCATCTTTCCCGCGGCGCCGGAGCAGCTATCCCGTGCGCCAAAGCCTGCCGCCGAGGCGCCGCTGCGCGCTCGGCTCACATCCAGAGGATCCGGTCGGCTCGCTTTCCCGCAAGCTCGGCGGATCTTGGCCCGAAAATGTCCTCTGCTTGACGACGGCAGCGTCTAGGCCAAGGCGGGGCGAACCCCAAGCCGACAAACCGGCCTACCACCTGCCGTGAGAGTGGCCGCGTTATATACGAGTGCGACTCAACCGGTCAACACCCCGCGGTTGTCCAGCGCAAAATATTTGCGGCCGCCGGGCAGGCCAATCGCCCGCCGCGAAGAAGCCGGCGGCCAGCGATCTGCGGATAAGTCGCGGCCTCCTCGTTACTACTCGGCAGCCGCCTCCGTCCGGCGCCGGCGGCGCTCGAGCGGCGGCCGGATGGCGGCACCTTCCGCAGGCGCCGCCAGGGCCTTCTCGGCATCGGCCTTCGCCTTCTCCTTGGCGATCAGCTCGTCGCGCTTGGCGGCGATCTTGCGCAGGCGCCGCAACGTGCCGCCGGTGCCGGCCGGGATCAGGCGTCCGACGATCACGTTCTCCTTGAGGCCTTCGAGCTCGTCGATCTTGCCGTTGACGGCGGCATCGGTGAGCACGCGGGTCGTCTCCTGGAACGAGGCGGCGGAGATGAAGCTTCGCGTCTGCAGCGACGCCTTGGTGATGCCGAGCAGGACCGGTTTGGCCGTCGCCGGGCGCTTGCCCTCCTTCTCGAACGCCAAGTTGAGCTCGTCGAACTCGATCTTGTCGATCTGCTCGCCCTTGAGAAGATCGGTCTCGCCCGAATCTTCGACCTCCACCTTCTGCAGCATCTGCCGGACGATGACCTCGATGTGCTTGTCGTTGATGGTCACGCCCTGCAGCCTGTAGACGTCCTGGATCTCGTTGATCAGGTAGTTGGCGAGCTCCTCGACGCCCTTGATGGCAAGGATGTCGTGCGGCGCCGGGTGGCCGTCGTAGACGAAGTCACCCTTTTCGACCCGATCCCCGTGCTGCACGGTAAGGTTCTTGCCGCGGGGGATCAGATACTCCACGGGCTCCGCCGCTTCGTCATCGGGCTTGATGATGATGCGCTGCTTGTTCTTGTAGTCCTTGCCGAACTCCACCGTTCCGGAGGCCTCCGCGATGATGGCGTGGTCCTTCGGACGCCGTGCCTCGAACAGCTCCGCCACGCGCGGCAGGCCGCCCGTGATGTCGCCGGTCTTGGCCGAGGCGATCGGGATGCGCGCCAGCACGTCGCCGGCCTTCACCTTGGCATGCGGCTCAACCGACAGGATGGACTCGACGGGCAGCGAGTAGCGAGCATCCACGCCGCGCGAGACGCGGACCGGCTTGCCGCCCTTCGACTCCTTGATGAGCATCGCCGGCTTGAGCTCCGAGCCGCGAGGGGTCGCGCGCCAATCCACGATCACGCGGTTGGTCGTGCCCTTGACCTCGTCGGTCTGCTCCTTCATCGACACGCCCTCGACCAGGTCGACGAAATCGACCACGCCGTCGACCTCGGTGAGGATCGGCCGCATGTACGGGTCCCACTGGGCAAGACGCGTGCCGCGCTTGACCTCGTCGCCCTCATCGACGTGCAGCCTGGCGCCGTACGTGATTTTCTGGGTGGCCAGCTCCTTGTTGGACTGGTCGACGATGGTGATCGCCATGTTGCGGCCCATCGCGATCAGTCGGCCCTGGCTGTCCTTGACCACATTGCGGTTCTTGATCTTCGCCTTGCCGTTGAAGTTCGACTCGATGAACGATTGGTCGACGGTCTGCGCAACGCCGCCGATATGGAACGTGCGCATGGTGAGCTGCGTGCCCGGCTCGCCGATCGACTGGGCGGCAATGACGCCGACCGCCTCGCCGATGTTGACCGGCGTGCCCCGCGCCAGATCTCGGCCGTAGCACGCGGCGCAGACCCCATTGGTGGTCTCGCAGGTCAGCACCGAGCGAATGCGCACCTCCTGGATCTGCGCCTTCTCGATCGCCTCCACCTCCTTCTCCTCGATGAGGTGGCCGGACTTCAAGATGACCTTCTTGGTCGCGGGGTCCTTGATGTCCTCGGCGGCGGTGCGCCCGAGAATGCGTTGCGCCAGCGAGACGATGACCTGACCGGCATCGACCACGGCCTGCACATTGATGCCGCCGTCGGTGCCGCAATCCGGCTCGTTGATGATGCAGTCCTGCGCCACGTCGACCAGGCGGCGGGTGAGGTAGCCCGAGTTCGCCGTCTTCAAGGCGGTATCGGCCAGGCCCTTGCGCGCACCGTGCGTCGAGTTGAAGTACTCGAGCACGCTCAAGCCTTCCTTGAAGTTCGAGATGATCGGCGTCTCGATGATCTCGCCCGACGGCTTGGTCATCAGCCCACGCATGCCGGCGAGCTGGCGCATCTGCTTTTCCGAGCCGCGGGCGCCGGAGTGGGCCATCATGTAGATGGAGTTCACCTGCCTCGTCCGGCCGCTCTTATCACGCTGCGCGGCCGAGATGCGGTCCATCATCTCCTTGGCGATCTGGTCGGTGCACTTCGACCAGGCATCGACCACCTTGTTGTACTTCTCGAGCTGGGTGATGAGGCCGTCGTTGTACTGCTGCTCGTACTCGCGCACGAGCTCGTTGGTCTCCTCGACGATCTTTGCCTTCGCGTCCGGGATCTGCATGTCGTCCTTGCCGAACGAGATGCCGGCCTTGAACGCATGATAGAAGCCCATGCCCATGATGCGGTCGCAGAAGATCACCGTCTCCTTCTGTCCGCACTCGCGGTAGACGGCGTCGATCAGGCCCGAGATGCTCTTCTTGGTCAGCAGCTGGTTGACGAGCGCGAACTGCACGCCCCGCCGCTTCGGCAGCAGCTCGCCCAGCAGCAGCCGGCCGGGCGTCGTCTCGTGCACCTCGATCGTTTCCTTGCCCGCCTCGTCGATGGCCCGGAAGCGGCCCTTGACCTTGGCGTGGAGGGAGACGAGACCCGAAGCCAGCGCATGCTCGACCTCCGAGATGGAGCCAAGCATGATGCCCTCGCCCGGCTCCTTCTCACGCATCATCGACACGTAATAGAGCCCGAGCACGATGTCCTGGCTCGGCACGATGATCGGCGAGCCGTTGGCCGGATGCAGGATGTTGTTGGTGGACATCATCAGCACGCGCGCCTCGAGCTGCGCCTCGAGCGAGAGCGGCACGTGCACGGCCATCTGGTCGCCGTCGAAGTCGGCGTTGAAGGCGGCGCACACCAGCGGATGCAGCTGAATGGCCTTGCCCTCGATCAGGACCGGCTCGAAGGCCTGGATGCCGAGGCGATGCAGCGTCGGCGCGCGATTGAGCAGCACCGGATGCTCGCGAATGACCTCGTCGAGCACATCCCAGACCTCGCCCTTCTCCTTCTCCACCAGCTTCTTGGCCTGTTTGACGGTGGCGGCCTGGCCGAGTGTCTGCAGCCGCGAGTAGATGAACGGCTTGAACAGCTCGAGCGCCATCTTCTTCGGCAAGCCGCATTGGTGCAGCTTGAGCTCCGGCCCCACCACGATCACCGACCGGCCCGAGTAGTCGACGCGCTTGCCGAGCAGGTTCTGCCGGAAACGGCCCTGCTTGCCCTTGAGCATGTCGGCGAGCGACTTGAGCGGCCGCTTGTTGGCGCCGGTGATGACGCGGCCGCGACG
>DATEVP010000444.1:0-5501 GCA_035258465.1 Hyphomicrobiaceae bacterium | reverse complement strand
GCCGCCATGATTGCCGGCCTCGGCCAGCGCGGACCTGCCGTCCTGCAACGGTTCATCGGGAACCTCGAAATGCGATTGGGCACGGGGCCGATCGGCCTCCGCGGAGTGGCTTTCGTGGGGACGGCACAGGTCCCGTAACCTTTTCCTCCTGGTCCGCGAAGGGTCACGCAGGCGTGAACCGCTTGGGCCGACTTGTGTAGGGACAGGCGTCACTGCGGCCATCACTCTGGCAACACGGCTCGCCGACGCGCCGGCAAGATGAGGACGGAGAGCAGGGCCAGATGCTGACGGCGCACACACCAGTCCTGAAGGATGTCGTGCTGGTCGGTGCGGGGCACTCGCACGTCGGCGTGCTGCGGATGTTCGGCATGGACCCGATGCCAGGCGTGCGCCTCACGCTCGTGACCCGGCAGGTCCACACGCCCTACTCGGGCATGCTGCCGGGGATGATCGCGGGACTCTACGACCACGACCAGGCGCACATCGATACGGCCCCGCTCAGCCGCTTCGCCCAGGCCCGGCTCTACCACAGCGAGGTGATCGGCCTCGACCTGGCGGCCAGGCGCATCGTCTGCCGCGACCGGCCGCCGGTGCCCTACGACATCCTATCCATCAACATCGGCTCGACGCCGAGCGCGCGACAGATACCGGGCGTCGCCGAGCATGCCATTCCGGTCAAGCCGATCGACGGCTTCATCGAGCGCTTCGAGGCGGCACGCACGCGGGTGCTGAAAGCAAGGGGCCGGGCCAGGATCGGCGTGGTCGGCGGCGGCGCCGGCGGGGTCGAGTTGCTCTTGTCGCTGCACCGGCGCCTGTCGCGCGACGTAGCCGCCGCCGGGTTCGACCCTTCCGGGCTGGTCTTCACTTTGATCACCTCGAGCGACGAGCTGTTGCCGACGTTTCCGCCGCGTATGCGGCACCGGTTCGCGGAGCTCCTGCACGAGCGGGGCATAACTGTGGTGGCCGGCGGCAAGGCCATGGAGGTGCGCGCGGACGCCGTGCTCGTCGACGGCAACGGCCCGGTTGCACTCGATGAGATCTTCTGGACCACGCGTGCCGCGCCCGCGGCGTGGCTTGCGGATACCGGCCTTGCTCTCAATTCTGACGGTTTCATCAGGGTGACCGAGACGCTGCAGTCGGTCTCGCATCCCGACGTCTTCGCCGCCGGAGATATCGCGGCGATCGAGGGCCACGCACCGCCCAAGTCCGGGGTCTATGCCGTGCGATCGGGTCCGCCGCTGGCCGGCAATCTGCGGCGCATGCTCGAGGGAAAGCGCCTCGTTGCCTACAAGCCGCAGCGCGAGGCGCTCTACCTGATCTCGACCGGGGAGCGATACGCGCTGGGCGCCCGCAACGGCTTCACCTTCGAGGGCGCTTGGGTCTGGAAGCTCAAGGACTTCATCGACCGGCGTTTCATGGCGAAGTTCAATGAGCTGCCGGAGATGGCCGCAGCGGACGCAACCGCGGTGCCGGCGATCGCCGATCAGGCCGCCATCAAGGAGATCTCGGCCGTGGCCATGCGCTGCGGGGGGTGCGGCGCCAAGGTCGGCGCGACGATCCTGGCGAATGCGCTCGGCACAATCGAGCCCGCTGCGCGAGATGATGTCGTGGTGGGACTGGATCCGCCCGACGACGCCGCCGTGGTCGACACCGGCGGGAAGCGGTTGTCGGTCCACACCGTCGACTACTTCCGCGCCATCGTCGACGACCCCTACACGTTCGGCAAGATCGCCGCCAACCACGCCCTGGGCGACATCTATGCCATGGGGGCCGAGCCGCAGACGGCGCTGGCCATCGCCACCGTGCCCTACGGCATCGAGGCCAAGGTCGAAGCCGACCTGGCTCAAATGATGGCCGGCGCCAACGGGATCTTGCGCGAGGCCGAGTGCGCGTTGGTTGGCGGCCATACGAGCGAAGGCGCCGAGCTGTCGCTTGGCTTTGCCATCAACGGGCTGCTCGACCGCGACGCCGCCCTGCGCAAGGGCGGCCTCCGGCCTGGTGATGCTCTGATCCTGACCAAGCCGGTCGGCACGGGCTCGCTGCTGGCGGCGCATATGCGGGGCAAGGCAAAGGCGCGTTGGGTGATGCAGGCGATTGCGAACATGACCCAGTCGAATGGGACTGCGGCGCGCATTCTGCGGGCGCATGGTGCAAGCGCTGCCACCGACATCACGGGTTTCGGACTGCTCGGGCATCTCGTCGAGATGGTCAAGGCCGGCAACGTGGATGCCACGCTCTGGTTGCCACGCGTGCCGCTGCTCGATGGGCTTGTGGAGACCATGGCAGCGGGAATCTTCTCCTCGCTGCAGCCGCAAAATGTCAGATTGCGCAGGGCGATCCGCAATCTCGAGGCGGTGGCTGACCATCCTCTCTATCCCGTCCTGTTCGACCCCCAGACTGCCGGCGGCCTGCTGGCATCCGTTCCCTCGGATCGAGCGCATGGCTGCATAGGGGCCTTGAGGGCCGGCGGCTACGCTTCCGCTGCGATCGTTGGATTCGTCCAGCAGCGATCCGCGTCGCTCGGAGCCATCACCGTGGAGGTGGAAGAGGCCGGATACCAGTCGGCGCCCATGCTCAGCACCCCAACCGAACCCCGAGAACCGATGCTGGAGGAGATGCCCCGTGCGCACCAACCCGTTCTATGATGCTTGGCTGTTTCTGATCGGTAGCACCGGCGACCACGAGGGCAGCGGCGTCGGCTGGCTGCTGACAGCGCTGTTTCTCGCGCTTCTCCTCGCGAGCACCTGGATCGCGCGCCGGAACTGGCAACAGGACGCAACGCAGCGCAGCAAGGAGCATCTCGCCACCTGGTTCATGCGCGTCATGATCGGCGCCATGTGGTATCAGGGCTCGCTGTGGAAGCTGCCCTTGCCCGTTTCCGGCGGCTTCGCGGGATGGACCGGTGCGCTCGGCGAGAACGCCGCGTTCGAGTTCCACAAGTGGATCGCGAAGAATATCTTCGTCCCGCTGCTGCCCGTCATCAACCCGCTGGTCTACCTGACCGAGCTCTCGCTAGCCGTAGCTTTCATCCTGGGCTTCCTGGTCCGGCCGATGGGCGTGATCGGCATGCTGTTCGTGACGCATCTCTGGCTCGGCCTCTACCTGCACCCGGCCGAATGGCCCTGGCTCTACATCTTCCTGATCTTCGTGCAGGGGTTCTTTGTGCTCAACAACGCCGGAAAGAGTCTCGGCCTCGACGCGCTGATTGCCCGCGCGCCGTTTTCCCCGTTCGCAGGAGATGGAATCACCGCGCGCCTCTATCGCAGAGTTGCTTGAGATGCGACAGAGCCTTGGGGGAACGATCGCGGCCGGGACACCAGCCATGCTTTTCGGTCCAATGTGAGGCTGGATGACTGGAAAACCTCCGATTCTCGACGAAAAGCACTATGACAAGCCGTCGGCATTCACACCCGAGAACCTGCTCCGCGAGGCGCGGCGGCAGAAGGCAATCGAAGATGCGCGCGTCCCGGCGATTTGTATCCTCGATCCTGATGGAGATCTCGTCCGTCGTCTCAAAGCTACCGGCTGCGCCCAGCTCGACGCCTCGTGGGCTTGTTATCACACGGAGCTGTACCGTTTCTCGGCAGATGGGCGCGAGTTCGGGTTGCTCGGGCATGCAGTCGGCGCATCATTTGCGGTCTTGGTTGCCGAGCAGCTGTTTGCGTCCGGTTGCCGTTTGCTCATTAGCGTGACCTCGGCAGGCCGACTGGACCAGCTCCGCCCGCCCCCCTATTTTGTAATGATCCAGCGCGCTCTGCGCGACGAGGGCACGAGCTACCACTACCTGCCGCCACGAGACTACAGCTACGCGAACCGCGACCTTCTGGCGGCGATGGAGACTGCCTTTGCCGACCTTGCAGTGCCCATGGAATACGGCGCCACGTGGACCACGGATGCACCCTTTCGCGAGACCGCCGAGACCATCGCTTGCATGACCTCCAAAGGGCTTCTGGCAGTCGAGATGGAGGCTGCCGCGCTCTACGCCTTTGCTGAGGCGCGACAAAAGATGGTCCTCTGCTTCGCCCATGTGACAAACCAGATGGCAACGGTGGCGGGCGACTTCGAGAAGGGCGAGGCGGATGGCACGGTCGACGCTCTTGCTGTCATTCAAGCCGTGGCGAGAGCGTGGCTCCGGTCACCGAATTGCGCATAGGGTCTCGTTGGGATCCGGCTCCCAATGCGCCTTCGCCGACCTTGGCCACGGCTTCCTCCTCGCCAAGGCATGCAGCTATGCGGAGCGCTTGTGCGCCAGGACCGCCGCGCCGAACGCTTGAAACAACGCGCGGTTCACCGCGTTGCGTTGCGCATCGTATTCCGCATGCCATTGCACGCCGAGCGCGAAGCCCGGCGCGTCGGCGATGCGGATCGCCTCGATGGTGCCGTCTTCCGCCACACCCTCGACGACGACGCGCGTGCCGGGCTCGAGAATGCCCTGACCGTGAAGCGAGTTTACGCGGATGGTGTCGCGGCCGAAAAGTCGCGCGAAGATGCCGCCCGGCACGAGCTTGACGTCATGGCGGTCGGCGAAAACGACGGTGGGATCGGGATGAATCTCGCCGGTGTCCAATCGCGGCATCCTATGATTCACGCGCCCGGGCAGCTCGCGGATCTCGTGATGCAGCGTGCCGCCGAAGGCGACGTTCATCTCCTGAAAGCCGCGGCAGAGGCCGAAAACCGGCACGCCTCGCTCAACGCACACCTCGATCAGCGCCAGGGCCAAGGCGTCACGACCCTCGTCGTAGGGTTCATGTCCGGAATGAGGCTCGGTGCGGAAGCGCGCCGGATGGACATTGGCGCGGGCGCCTGTCAGCAGCACGCCATCCACCACCTGCAGCAAGGCGTCGATGTCCGTGAGGTCCGGCGCGCCCGCAAACATCAGCGGCAGCGCACCCGCGACTCCGGCCACCGCGCGGAGGTTCCGTTCTCCGACACCCTGCACGTTGAATCGATTTTCGATCCGAAGCAGGTTTCCGATCACGCCGACCACGGGTCTCGTCATGACCTGACTCTTATCTGCCCGCTCTCAAATCGCCAAACGCGTCCTCCAGCCGCCGCAGCGCCTCCTCCAGGACCGGGCGCGGCGTGGCGAAGTTGAAGCGCAGCCATGTCTCACCGCCCGGCCCGAACTGCGGCCCGGGGCTTGCAAAGATGCGCGCGCGGTCCTTGACCCTGGCGGCTACGTCTTCGGGCGACAGGCCGGTTGCGGAGAAGTCGACCCACGCGAGATAGGTGGCGTCCAGTCGCATCGAGCGTGCGCCGGGCGCTGCGGCCTCGATCCTCGCGTCGAAAATATCCCGGCTCTTGGCGAGATAGGGCAGCAGCGCGTCGAGCCACGCATCGCCGGTCCGCCAGGCTGCCTCGGTCGCGATCATGCCGAAGCTGTTGTAGGAGCCGAGGCCGCTCGCCATGACCCGTGCGTCGATACCGCGCTTCAATGCCGCGTTCGAAGTAAAGCAAGCGCCGACATGCGCGCCGGCGAGATTGAAGGTCTTGGTCGCGGC
>DATEVP010000443.1:0-2129 GCA_035258465.1 Hyphomicrobiaceae bacterium | reverse complement strand
GACGCCGACCGGTGACGACCCCCACGTGCCGACCACGGTCGCCAGCGCGATGCGGCCGTCCTTGGCGAGCCAGGTGCGGGCCGCCTCGAGGACATCGTGCGTGTCGGCTGGGCGGACGCTGGTGGGCGGCTCGGACATGGGCTGGGCTCGTTGGCTGGGCCGGCGCGCGGCTGTGGCGCGGGCTAGGGGCACGTTGCTACGATACAGCGAAAATAAGCGGCACCGGCGCTCTTCGCCAGTGCCGCTCTCTATCTCAGGCAGCATTGCAGGTCGGCGCCGGCCACAACGCGCGGCGCCCTGCCGTTTTCAGACCCGCGCCAGGCCCTCATCGAACATGCGCAGGATCGCCTTGCGCGAGGGGTCGGGCTGCCCGTCGTTGATCGTATAGATCTCCTCGAAGGCCTCTTCGGGCGTGGGGCTGCCGGTGACCCACATGGCGGCCTTGCCGGCAAGCTGGCGCGCCTCGATGGGGTCGTTGGTGAGATCGAAGGCGGCGCGCACCAGCGCCCCATAGGCGCAGAACCGCTTGGCTTTCGGGTCCGTGGGCTCGCACTCTCTCCCGCGGATGGTCGCCGCGAGGGTGTAGCGCGTCCAGCTTCCGCGGACGGCGACGTAGGCGCGCGCGCCCTCTATGACGTGCTTGAAGATTGGCTTGGCCATTTTGCCATGGTCCTCCCATCGGTTGGTCGGTGTGCATGTGCAACGCCGACCATGGCATCAAAAGCGCCTTTCGCATGTGCGTCAAGCCTGTGGCACCGGCGCCGTAAGCATTCGGTTTTTCAATAGGTTGCTTGAAGGCCGCACGACGGTTGCCCCTGGACGTGCCGAAGCAGACTGCGCCAGGTTCGCCTCCGTTTGGGCGCGGCCCTGCCAAACCGCCGTCTAGCATTTGCCATGCGAATCTCGCACATTCAACTTATGCGCGAGTACATATGGTCATCTACAACTCATGGGCTAGTGGCGCTGGCGCTGGCCTCGGGTTTCCTCCTCCCCTGCAATCACCTTGCGGCACGCACGGTCCCCGGGGCCGAGCCGCTCACCGGTCTCGCCCAGGTGATCGACGGCGACACCATCGCCATCAACGACACGCGGGTCCGCCTCGAAGGCATCGACGCGCCCGAGGCCGGCCAAACCTGCAAGCGCAAATGGTTCGGCTCCTGGCCCTGCGGCGCCGCCGCCACTGACGCGCTGCTGGCCATGCTGCAAGGTAAGAGCGTGAGCTGCGAGCCCCGCGGCCTCGACAAGTACGGCCGCACGCTCGCTGTCTGCTTTATCGACGGCCGCGACATCAATGCGGCAATGGTGCGCCAGGGCTTCGCCTGGGCCTTCGTCAAATACTCGACGAGCTACGTGGCCGAGGAGGCCGAAGCGCGCGCGCAAAGCCTCGGCATCTGGCAAGGCCCGTCGATGCCCGCCTGGGAGTACCGCGCGCAACGCTGGACGGCGGCCTCCCCGCAGGCCCCGCAAGGCTGCGCCATCAAGGGCAACGTCACCCGCAACGGCCGCATCTATCACATGCCCTGGAGCCCCTGGTACGCCCAGATCAGAATCGAGCCGGACAAGGGCAAGCGCTGGTTCTGCACCGAGGCCGAGGCCCTCGCCGCCGGCTGGCGCCCCGTGCAGGCGCATTGAGGCGGGCTGGCGTCTATCTACCGCCCCGTCCAGTTCGGCTTGCGCTTCTCGGCGAAGGCCTTGGGGCCTTCGACGGTGTCCTCGCTGTTGGCCAGCGCCACGTAGGCCGGATAGTTCCCATTGCGCATCGCCATCTCGAGCGCGGGCACGTCCAGCGAGCGCATCACCACCTGCTTGGTGGCGCGGATGCTCATGGGCGAGCATTCCAGGATCTGGCCGGCCCAGCGGCGCGCCTCGGCCATCAGCTCGGCGTGCGGCGCCACCGCCGTGACGAAACCCAGCTCGCAGCCCTCCTGCGCCGACACGGTGCGGCCCGTGAGCAGCATTCCCATCGCCTTCTTGAGCGGGATCTGGCGCGACAGCCGCTGCATGCCGCTGGCGCCGGCGGCGAGGCCCACGCGCGGCTCGGGCAGCGCGAACCTCGCCTGGTCGGAGGCAATGATCATGTCGCAGGCGAGCGCGATCTCGAAGCCGCCGCCCATGGCGACGCCGTTGAC
>DATEVP010000442.1:0-4559 GCA_035258465.1 Hyphomicrobiaceae bacterium | reverse complement strand
TCGCCGAGGCGGATGTTGAGCCCGTCCCGCGGCATGGTGAAGTCGTCGGGGATCTTGATCTGGATGCGATCGATGCGGCCGTCGACCGTCGCCGTCGCCTCGATGTTGTCCTTCACGCACTTGATGCCGACCCATACGCCGGCATAGCGCGACAGGGCGAACCCGAGAATCCCGTAGTCGAGGATCTCCTGCACACCGGCCGGGTTCAGCACAGGAATCATATAATCGACGAAGGCGAACTCGGACTGGTGCGCGCTGGTCGAGCTTTCGCAGGTGTGATCGTCGCCCATCAGCGCCAGAACGCCGCCGTGCTTGGAGGTGCCGGCGTGGTTGGCATGGCGGAACACGTCGCCGGTGCGGTCGAGGCCCGGGCCCTTGCCGTACCACACGCCGAACACGCCGTCGTACTTGCCCTCGCCCCTCAGCTCCGCCTGCTGGGCGCCCCACAGCGCGGTCGCCGCCAGGTCCTCGTTGAGGCCGGCCATGAACTTGATGTGGTTGGGCTCGAGAATGCCCTTGGCGCGCAGCATCGCCGCCTCGAGCGACGCGATCGGCGAGCCGCGATAGCCGGTCACGTAGCCCGCCGTGTTGAGCCCCGCCTTCAGGTCACGGGCGCGCTGCGTCAGCATCAGGCGCACGATCGCCTGCGTGCCGGTCAGGATCTGCCGGGTCTCGTCGAGCGCATATTTGTCATCGAGGCTGACGGCGTGCTTGGGCATGTCGGGCTCGGGCTCTTGGGTTCCTCGGGGCCGATCACCGCCGCGGGCGGTGGCCGCCCCATGCATAGCGCGAACAGATGCCAGAGTCCGGCCCAGACCGCAAACCCGCCGTGGCCGTCTTCCGCCGCGCATTCATGCCCTGAAGATGGGCGGGGACGGGTGCCTCCGCAATCGGCTGATGCGAATAGACTTATCGGCGGGCGGCAGGCATCGCGGGGGAACCGACATGCCCGCTTCCGGCGCAACAATATTGCCAGTCATGCCGCAGCCGCCGTCCGGACATGCCGACCGTGGGCCATGCACTCGGCGTCGCGGAGGTCATTGTGCGCTGCACAGGCGCCTATTTCACGCGCGTCCAGGTCACGGTCTTGCACAGCACCATGGCCACGCACCCCGACAGGTCGAGCTCGTTCTTGCTCTTGACGGTGACGGTGCCCGAGTAGGTGCTGCCGTTCTCGCGATTGTAGAGATTGCCCGACCATTTGTTGTCGCCGGTCTTCTTGGCGCCTTGCATGATGACGAGGCCGACGATTGGCCGATTGCGCTTGGCGGCGTCCGGATTCTTGTCATCGGTCTTCTGCCCGTCAACGACCTTGACGATCTTGCCGCACACGCTCTCGCCGCACTTGTAGAACTCGACGTTGGAGCCGTTCTCCGGGTTTCGCCAGACGCCGAGAGCGTCCTCCGCCTTCTGCGCCGCCGCGGGCGCGCTCGCCAGCGACAGAGCCACCAGGCCTGCGGCGGCGGCCGTCATCGATTTCACCATGGGTCGTCTCCTCTCAGAACGGTTCTCGCGGGATGTGCGCCCGCGTGCTTTCGCTCGTCCTATCCCGACACGGGACTGGGGCGCCGCCGCGGCGATCAGCCAAATCTACAATGAACGCGCAACCCGCATGTGCCAGCCCAGCGCCACCAGGCCGACCACGAGCGCGGCAAATCCGATTTCCAACAGGCCGATCGGTTCCCCCAGCAAGAGCGCGGCGGCAGCCAGCGCCACGAAGGGTTGCAAGAGCTGCATCTGGCTGATGCGGGCAATGCCGCCCATCGCCAGGCTGCGGTTCCACGCGAAGAAGCCGATGAACTGGCTGAACACGGAGACGTAGAGAAAGCCCGTCCAGGCCGCGGGCGATGCGTCCCAGTTGATCGGCCCCGCGAAGGCCAGGAACAGCACCAGCATGACGGGCGAGGAGAACACGAGGGCCCAGGAGATCACTTCCCAGCCGCCGACGCGGCGCGCCATCTCGCCGCCGAGTGCATACGCCATGGCCGCCGACAGCGCCGCCCCGGCGAGCAACAGGTCGGCCCAGTGGATGTCGCTCGATCCGGCACCCGCGAGCAGCGCATAGACGAAGACGGCGCCCGTCCCCGCCACCCCGCATGCCCAGAAGCCGGGCGACGGCCGCTCGCCCGCGACGATGACGCCGGCCATGGCGGTGAGCAGCGGCAGCGCCGCCAGCACGACGGCACCGTGGGACGCGGGCGCATATTGCATGGCGATCGTCATCAGCAGCGGGAACCCGATGATGGAGCAGAGCGAGAACAGGAAAAGCCGTGGCCAGTCGGCGCGCCGCGGCGGCTGCGGCCGCGCCCAGAGCAAGGTGAGGGCGGCCAGCGCCGCCGCCAGCAGCGCGCGCCCGGCCGTGACGAACATTGGTGTGAACTCGGCCACCGCCACCCGTGTCGCCGGCAGCGTCAGGCCGAAGACGACGACGCCGAACAGCGCCAGCATCAGGGCCTGCCGGTCCCGGCTCCTCTTGCGTTCCTCGGAGGTCGCCATCCCATGGGCAGCCGGCTGCGTCACCCGCGGTTGCCGCCGAGCACCTTGCGGGAAATCACCACCCGCATGATCTCGTTGGTGCCTTCCAGGATCTGGTGCACGCGCAGATCGCGCACGAGCTTCTCCAGCCCGTAGTCCTTGAGATAGCCGTAGCCCCCGTGGATCTGCAGCGCCTCGTTGCACACCTTGAAGCCGAGGTCGGTCGCCAGCCGCTTGGCCATGGCCGAGTACATGGTGGCCTGCGGATCGGCGCGGTCGATGGCGTCGGCGGCGCGATAGACCATCAGGCGCGCCGCCTCCAGGTCGGTCGCCATGTCGGCGATCTTGAACTGCAGGGCCTGGAAGTCGGCGATCTGGCGCCCGAACGCCTTGCGCTCGAACATATATTCGCGCGCCTTGTCGAGGGCGAGCCAGGCGGCCCCCAGCGAGCAGGCGCCGATGTTGATGCGCCCCCCGTCGAGCCCGCTCATGGCGAACTTGAAGCCTTGCCCCTCCGCGCCGACGCGGTTGCCCGCCGGCACCTTGCAATTGTCGAAGATCACCTGCCGGGTCGGCTGCGCGTTCCAGCCCATCTTCTTTTCCAGCGCGCCGAAGGAGAGGCCCGGCGTCCCCTTCATCACCGCGAACGCCGAGATGCCGCCGGGGCCGTCGTCGCCGGTGCGGGCGAACACGAAATAGAAGTCGGCCGCCCCCGCGGCGGAGATGAACTGCTTCGATCCGTCGAGCACGTACGTATCGCCCGTGCGCTTGGCCGTCGTCTTGAGAGCGGCGGCGTCGGAGCCGGAGCCGGGCTCGGTGAGGCAATAGGCGGAAAGCCACTGCATGGAAACCAGCTTTGGCATCCACTCGGCGATCTGCGCCTCGGAGGCGTACTTCGCCACCATCCACGCCACCATGTTGTGGATGGAGACATAGCCGGTGATCGACGGGCAGCCGTAGGCCAGCGCCTCCATGATCAGCGCGCCGTCGAGCCGGGAGAGGCCCGACCCGCCTTGCTCGGCCGGCACGTAGATGGTGCCCATGCCCAGCGCCGCCGTCTCCCGGATGACGTCGACGGGAAAAAAGTTCTTCTCGTCCCACTCGATCGCATGCGGGGCGAAGCGCTCCTTGGCGAAGGTGAGCGCGGTCTCCTGGATGGCGGCCTGTTCCTCGGTCAGCGCGAAGTGCATGGCTCAGGTCCAGTCAGCGAGATAGATGACGGCCGGCAATATCATCGCTTGTCGCGCGCCTCGCGTATCACATCCTCACTCAGCAACGTGGCTGGTTTGGCCTGCATCGCGCGCATGCGTCTAGAATACTCGACGCGCTCCTCCGGTGTCAGGGGGGCGGCGCGGATGATCATGTCGCGGGCCTCCTCTTCCACGGTGCGGCCATTGCGGTCCGCAAGGACCTTGAGCCTTTCGATCACGCTATCGTCGAGTTCGACTAAAACGTCTGGCATCACAACCTCCACAGTCCTCTTAATCTTAGCACTGTGGTCGCTGTATGCGAGGCTGCTGCGTGTTTCGTGCAAGTTGCAGCCACGGCGCCGTCAGGCCGGCATGGCCGTCTCGGCCAGCCGCACCAGGTAGGAAACGCCGTAGGGAATGGCGGCATCGTTGAAGTTGTAGGCGGCGTTGTGCAGCGCCGCGCTGTTGCCGTTGCCGAGCAGGATGTAGGCCCCCGGCCGCCGGTTCAGCATGTGCGCGAAGTCTTCCGCCCCCATGAACGGGCGCATGTCGTCGATCACGTTCTGCGCCCCGGCCACCTCGCGCGCAACGCCGCACGCAAACTCGGTCTTGACCGGATCGTTGATGGTCGCCGGCACATCGCCCTCGAAGTCGACGCGCGCGCTTGCGCCGAAGACCTTGGCCGTGCCCTCCGCGATCTCGACCAGCCGGCGCTTGGCTATCGCACGCACCGGCTCCGACAGCGTGCGTATCGTGCCGGTCAGCGAGACCGTGTCGGGGATGACGTTGAAGGCCTCGCCCGCGCGCACCATGCAGGTGGAAACCACCACCGCCTCGATCGGATCGACGGTGCGCGAGGCGATGGTCTGCAGCGCCATGATGGTCTGCGCCGCG
>DATEVP010000441.1:0-5374 GCA_035258465.1 Hyphomicrobiaceae bacterium | reverse complement strand
GCCCAGCTCCTCCATGCGCTTGACCAGCGTGGCTTCGGTGAAGCGCGGCGGCGGCTCGGTGAAGTGCTGCTTGGCCTCGATGCCGCGATCCTTGAGCGCGTCGCCCTGTGCGAGTGGCGGCAGGCGGCGGCTGTCGTCCTCTTCCGCCTCGTCGGCCTTGCCGTTCTTGACGCGATCGTCGCGGCCCTCCTCGTAGAGCTTGAGGAAGCCGTCGAAAAGCATGACCGAGCCCGTGGCCCTGAGCCCATAGCCCTTGCCGTCCTTGCCCTGCACGTCGATATCGGCGGTGGTCTGCTCGAGTTCGGCCGAGGCCATCTGGCTCGCCACGGCGCGCTTCCAGATCAGCTCGTAGAGCCGCGCCTGGTCGCGATCGACGTACCGGGCCACGTCTTCGGGCTTGCGCTGCACGTCGGTGGGTCGGATCGCCTCGTGCGCCTCCTGCGCGTTCTTGGCCTTGGCCTTGTACTCGCGAATGAACGGCGGCAGGTAGCGCCTGGAATATTCGTCCTCGACCAGCTTGCGGATGGCGGACACGGCCTCCGGGACGATCTGTACGCCGTCCGTTCGCATGTAGGTGATGAGGCCAACGGTATCGCCCTCGAGGTCGACGCCCTCGTAGAGGCGCTGGGCCAATTGCATGGTGCGCTTGGCCGAGTAGCCCAGCTTGCGCGAGGCCTCCTGCTGCAGCGTGGAGGTCGTGAAGGGCGCATAGGGGTTGCGCCGGACGGCCTTCTTCTCGACGGAGGCGACCTGGAAGGCGGACCCCTCGATGGCCGCCTTGATGGCGTTGGCGGAGGCCGCATCCTTGATGTCGAGCTTGCCGAGCTTCTTGCCGGCGACCTGCGCGAGCCGGGCCTGGAACTCCTCGCCCTTGGCGGTGGCGAGCAGCGCCTCGATGGTCCAGTATTCCTCCGACTTGAAGGCCTCGATCTCGGCCTCCCGGTCGCACACCAGGCGCAGGGCAACCGATTGCACCCGGCCGGCCGAGCGCGCGCCCGGCAGCTTGCGCCAGAGCACGGGGGACAGCGTGAAGCCGACCAGGTAGTCGAGGGCCCGGCGGGCGAGATAGGCCTCCACCAGCGGCGCATCGATCTGGCGCGGCGCCTTCATGGCGGCCAGGATCGACTGCTTGGTGACGGCGTTGAAGGTCACGCGTTCCACCTGCAAGCCCTTCTTGAGGGCGTGCTTTTCCTCCAAAATCCGCAGAATGTGCCAGGAGATGGCCTCGCCTTCCCGGTCGGGGTCGGTCGCCAGGATCAGCCGGTCGGCAGTCTTCACCGCATCGGCAATGGCCTTCATGACCTTGGCGGACTTGCCGTCCAGGTCCCAGTGCATGTGGAAATCCTTGTCGGGCTCGACCGAGCCGTCCTTGGATGGCAGGTCGCGCACGTGGCCATAGGAAGCCAGCACCTTGTAGTTGGATCCAAGGTACTTGTTGATCGCCTTGGCCTTGGCGACCGATTCAACGATCACAACATTCATGCTCGAACATCTCGGGCGCGGCCCCGGCGGTCAGGTGGGGCCGTCGCGCATCCCTCAGTTGTTGAAACTGCCGCATTTGGCGGCGAGAACATGGTGGATGCGAGGGGGTATGTCAAACCGGCCCCGCTGCAAATTTGCAGGAGTTATCACACTTCGTTAGATTGCGCGCCCCTAGGATGGCTTTTTGCGTTCCAGTCTGTTGGGGGATTTGTCATGGGGAACCGGCGGGGTGTGGGAAGGCGGCGGAAGGCGGACATCGATCGGCACTGTGACCCGCCCCCCGCCGAGATGGTTCCCTCGCGCGCCGACCAGCTCGATTACATCGCCGACATGGTTCAGGAGCTCAAGGCCATGTCGGCCCGGGCCAACTACCCGGCGCTGACGAAGCTGCTGGAGCTCGCCTATCAAGAGGCGGCGAAGCACCGGCGCGCTGGTTAGGGTGAGGCCGCTCGCAGCGCAAACCTAGCCGGGAGCCAGCGACACCAGCTGATGGCCGTGGCGCTCGATGCGGCCGGCAAGGGCCAGCTCGATCAGCGCGATCTGGATCGCGCGAATGGTGAGGCCGGTGGCCCGCGCCAGCTCATCGATGTCGACGGGGGCAGGGCCGAGGGCGGCGAGCAGCCTTTCCCGGTCCGCTGCCTCGATTTGCGGCGCCGCCATCGGCTCCCGCCCGGCGATGGGCTCGGGAAGGGTCTCCTCCACGGCACCTGCGCCGGTCCCACGTGGGCCCTCGCGCAGCATCGGCGCCAGGGCATCGAGGATATCCTCGGGCTCCGTCACCATGGTCGCCCCCGACTTCAGCAGCCGGTTGGTGCCCTCCGCCCGGGGATCCAAAGGATGCCCCGGAACGGCGAACACCTCGCGCCCCTGCTCGGCAGCGGTACGGGCGGTGATCAGCGTTCCCGATCGGCGCGCCGCCTCCACGATCAGCACGCCCAGCGCAATGCCGGAGATAATTCGGTTGCGGCGCGGGAAATCCTGGGCGCGGGGGGCGAAACCCGGCGGGTTCTCGCTGACCAGGCAGCCCTTCTCGCCGATCGCGCGCTGCAGGGCGGCATGCTCGGGCGGATAGACGTTGTCGATGCCGCCGGCGAGCACGGCGACGGTGCCATGCTCCAGCGCAGCCTCGTGCGCCGCTCCATCGATCCCGCGCGCGAGCCCCGAGGCGATGACGAAGCCCGCCGCACCGAGCCGGGCGGCGAAATGGCGCGCGAGCTTCTGCCCTGCGGCCGAGCCGTTGCGGGCACCGACTATGGCGAGCATGGGCCTAGCCAGATGGCCGGCGTTGCCCTTGACGTAAAGCAGCGGCGGCGGCGCATCGATGGCGGCAAGGGCTGGAGGGTAGCCCGGCTCGATGGTGAAGAGGGGCTGGGCGCCGATCGCGTCGGCCGCCTCGAGCTCGGCCTCGGCCTGGTCGCGCGGACAGATGCGGATGTTTGCCCGGCCGCCGCGGCGCGACAGCTCAGGCAACGCGGCCAGCGCCGGCTCGGCGCCACCATAGTGGTTGATGAGCGCGCGGAAGGTGACGGGGCCGACGTTGTCGCTGCGGATCAGGCGGAGGCAGGCGAGCCGCTGAGCGTCGTCGAGCGGCGCCTGCGGCAGCGGCGCCGGCGTCAGGCGCGTTCGGCCCTCATGCCCGTTCGCCAATCTTGCTCTCCCGGCCCTCGAGCAGGCGCCGGATGTTGGCGTTGTGCTTGAGGAAAATCAGTGCCGACATGATGAGAATGAAGTTGAAGCCGGTCCAGCCTGCCCACCCCGTGACCAGGTAGTAGAGCACCACCGCGGCCGTCGCCGTCAGCGCCGCAAGCGAGGAATAGCGGGTCCCCGCAGCCACCAGCGCCCACACCACACCGAATACGAGCGCCGCCGGCCCGTGCACACCGAGCAGCACGCCGATGTAGGTTGCGACCCCCTTCCCGCCCTGGAAGCGCAGCCAGACCGGGTAGATGTGACCGAGGAAGGCGCCGAGGCCTGCGATGTAGGCATAGTGGAAGGCATTGAAGCCGACGAGCCTGCGGGCGATCTCGTCGACGATGAGGACGGCAAAGGTCCCCTTGAGCAGGTCGAGGGCCAGGGTGGCGGCGGCGAGCCCCCTATGCCCGGTGCGCAGCACGTTGGTGGCGCCGATATTGCCCGACCCGATGCGGCGCAGGTCGCCTAGGCCGGCGGCCCTGGTCAGCAGCAGCCCGAACGGGATCGAGCCCAGCAGGTAGCCGACGAGCAGCGCCAATGATGCGTAGGCGGGGGTCAACGCAAACTCATTTTCGGTAATGTGTCAGTCGCGCTGCGCGCCAGCGTATTGATAGACGGTGGCGCCCGCAACCATGGTGGTGAGAACGCGGCCCTGCATCTTGCTCTCGTCGAACGGGGAGTTCTTGGACCGCGCCTTGAGGAGTGCCTTGTCCACCACCCAGGGCTGGCCGGGATCGACGAGGATCAGATCGGCGGGCGCCCCCTTGTCCAGCCGGCCCGAGGGCAGGCCGAGGAGTTTCGCCGGGTTGATGGTCATGGCCTTGAGCAGGGGCAGGAGGCCGATCTCGCCGTTGTGGACGAGCCGCAAGGCGGCGGCGAGCAGCGTCTCGAGGCCGATGGCGCCATCGGCGGCCTCGGCGAAGGGATGGCGCTTGGTGTCCGCATCCTGCGGATCGTGGCTGGAGACGACCACGTCGATGTCGCCGGCCGCCAGCCCGCGCACCATCGCCGTGCGATCCGCCTCGGACCGGAGCGGCGGCTTGAGGCGGAAGAACGTGCGGTAGGGCCCGATGTCGTTCTCGTTGAGCGTGAGGTGATTGACCGACACGCCGCAGGTCACGGGAAGTTTCTGCGCCTTGGCCGCGCGCACGACGGCGAGGCTTTCCGCGCAGGAGACGGCGGCGGCGTGGTAGCGCCCGCCGGTGAGCTCGACGAGGCGCACGTCGCGCTCGAGCACGATGGTCTCGGCGGCCTTGTGCACGCCCGGCAGGCCGAGGCGCGTCGCCACCTCCCCGGCGTTCATCACCGTGCCCTCGGTGAGGTAGGGGTCTTCGGTGTGGTGCACGATGATGGCGCCGAAATCCTTGGCGTAGAGCAGCACGTTGCGCATGACGCGCGTGTTGGCGACGCTCGTCTTGCCGTTGGTGAAGGCAATCGCACCGGCCCGCTGCAGCAGGCCGATCTCGGTCATGTCCTGGCCCTTGAGCCCGCGCGTCATGGCGGCCATGACGTGCACGTTGACGACGGCGTTGTCGCGGGCGCGGCGCTGGATGAAGTCGACGAGCGCCACCTGGTCGATGACGGGCTCGGTGTCAGGCATCACCACCATGGTCGTGACGCCGCCTGCCGCGGCGGCCTGGCTCGCCGTCTTGAGGGTCTCGCGGTGCTCCTGGCCGGGCTCCCCGGTGAACACCTGCATGTCGATGAGACCCGGGCAGAGCACGTGGCCCTTGCAGTCGACGACGCGGGCGCGCTCGGGCGCGTTGCGCCGCAGATGACCCCCGAGATCGGCGATCACCCCGCCCTTGACCAGGAGCCCGCCCGGCTCGTCCTTGCCGGAAGCCGGGTCGATGAGGCGCGCGTTGAGGAAGGCCGTTGCCTGTTCCGTCGCTGAGCCGTTCTTGCGCATCACACGGCGTCTCTAGTGGTTGGGCAGCTGGCGGGCCATGGCCTCCAGCACCGCCATGCGCACCGCAACGCCCATCTCGACCTGGTCGCGGATGACGCTGCGGGAGTGGTCGGCGATGGTGGAGGCGATCTCGACGCCGCGGTTCATGGGGCCTGGATGCATGATGAGCGCGTCCGGCTTGGCGCGCGCGAGCTTCTCGTGGTCGAGGCCGAAGAAGTGGAAGTATTCGCGCGTCGAGGGCACGTAGGAGCCCTGCATGCGCTCGCGCTGCAGGCGCAGCATCATGACGAT
>DATEVP010000440.1:0-11692 GCA_035258465.1 Hyphomicrobiaceae bacterium | reverse complement strand
CGAGCTGCTGCAGGAAGCGGCGTTCCCGGGCCAGTCGATCGGCCGCCCGATCCTCGGCACGACCGAGAGCGTGACGCGCTTTTCCGCCCCCGACCTGCGCGCCTTCCTCGGGGCCAACTACGGCGCCAGCCGCATGGTGCTTGCCGCTGCCGGCAAGGTCGATCACGGCAAGCTGGTGCGCCACGTTGAGGCCCAATTCGGCAGGATGAATGGCGGCATCGGGGGCCGATTCGAGGCCGCGAAGTACGTCGGTGGCACGCGCACCTCGGCCAAGCGTTTCGAGCAGAGCCATCTGCTGATGGCTTTTGCCGCGCCGTCGTACCGGAGCGAGGAGTTCTACACCGGCCAGGTGTTTTCGGGCCTGTTCGGCGGGGGCATGTCTTCCCGGCTGTTCCAGGAGGTGCGCGAGCGCCTCGGCCTGTGCTACGCGATCTATTCCAACTGCTGGGCGCTGGCCGATACGGGTCTCTTCGGCGTCCATGCGGCGACCGGACCGGAGATGATGGGGAAGCTGATCGACGTCGTTGGCCAACTGCTCGTCGCCGCCGCCACCGAGAAGCCGACGGAGGCCGAGTTGGCGCGCTCCAAGGCGCAGCTGAAGGCCGGCCTGCTGATGGGCCTGGAGAGCTCTTCGGCGCGCGCCGAGCAGATGGCGCGGCATCTATTGCTGTTCGACCGGCTGATCGACACGACGGAGCTGGTCGAGCGCATCGAGAGCGTGACGGCCGACGATGTGAGGGTGCTCGCCGGCAAGCTCGTGGGCGGAGCCCGGGCGTCGGTCGCCGTCGTGGGAGCCGGGCCCAAGGCGGAGGCGTTCGCGCAGATGGCGGAGCGCGCGGCCCGTGTCTGAGTTGGCGTGGGCTCGTCTGCCGTTGCTTGGCGCATGAGGGGGTTGCATGGCCTTCTTGAGATCATCGTCGGGCGTCGACACCGAGGTTGAAGTCCGCGGGCAGCACGTCTGCTTGCGCTATCCGACGATGGGCGACTACGCGGCCTGGGCCGAGCTGCGCGCCGTGAGCCGTCGTCACCTCACCGTGTGGGAGCCGCAATGGTCCCGTGACGAGCTGACCCGCTCGGCCTATCGCCGCCGCCTGCGCCAGTACCAGCGCGAGCTGCGCGAGGACCAGGGCTACGCCTTCTTCATCCTGCGCGCGAGCGACGCCGCGCTGGTCGGCGGACTCAGCATCAGCAACGTGCGGCGCGGCGTGGCGCAGGCCGCCTCCATCGGCTACTGGATCGGGGCGCCCCATGTCGCTCGCGGGCACATGACGGACGCGCTGCGCGCGGTCCTGCCGTTCACCTTCGGCACGCTCGGCCTCAATCGCCTGGAGGCGGCGTGCCAGCCCCACAACGCCCCTTCCCGGCGCGTGCTCGAGAAGGTGGGGTTCCGGCGTGAGGGCATTGCGCGCCGCTACCTGAAGATCAATGGGGTTTGGCAAGACCACGATCTCTTCGCGCTGTTGCACGACGATGCGCCAGCGTGACGACGCGAGGATTGATGCCGACGTCTGCTGACCGCGAAGGGCAAGGGATGCTGCGCAGCGCACGGTGCGCGCTGGCGCTCATGCTCGCGCTCGCCCTCCAGCTGCTCGCCGGCTCCCTCCCTGCCCTCGCGCTGAAGGCGATCGAGATCAGCAACGAGGCCGAGCACGTCGAGATTACCGCGCAGGGTGAGGGGCATGACCCGCACGGTGACACGCTGCAGATCGAGACGGTTCCCGGTGCCGACGGCGTCAGGGGCCGCATGTCGGTGCAGGCGGCAACGCCCGGGACCAACCCGAGCTGGTTCGTTTTTGCCCTCACCAACACCACCGACAAGCCGATCGAGCGGTGGCTGGTGGCCGACCGCTATGCCACCGTGGGGTCCGGCGTGGTGTGGCCCGACCTCGACGCGCGCCGCGTGGACGCCGTCACCCCATCGGTGGGGTACGTGCCCGAGCGCATCAAGAACGATCGAGCCGACGTGTTCCGCCTCACGCTGGAGGCGGGGCAAACCGTCACGTTCGTGGCCGAGCTTGCTTCGGACCGGTTCACCCGCCTCCACCTGTGGAAGGCGCTGGAATACGAGCAGAAGAACCGCGACCGCCAGCTCTTCAACGGCATCATGCTCGGCATCACCGGCCTGCTCGCCATTTTCCTCACCGCGGTCTTCGCCGCCAATCACAAGGCCATCTTCCCGGCCGCGGCGGTGTTCACCTGGTGCGTGCTCGCCTATCTGTGCGTCGATTTCGGCTTCTGGCACAAGCTGTTCAACGTGCGTCCGGAGGAGAACGCGCAGTATCGCGCCGCTGGCGAGGCGGCCATGGCGGCAGCCCTGCTGGTGTTCCTGCATACGTTCCTGCGGCTCGGGTCCTGGCACAATTTCGTGCGGCTGCTGCTGGCGCTGTGGATCGCAGCGCAGCTCGCGCTCGTGGCCGTGGCGTTCCTCGACCCGCGGCTTGCCGCCACGTTCGCGCGCCTCTCCAGCATCGCGATTGCCGGCATCGGTGCGCTCCTCACGCTGTTCCTGGCGCTGCGCGGCCAGGATCGCGCCCTCTCCCTGGTGCCGACCTGGCTGCTGCTGCTGGTGTGGCTGTTCGGCGCGGGCACGACCTTCACCGGCCGGCTCTCCGGCGACATCGTCGTCTTCGGACTGACCGCCGGGCTGGTGCTGATCGTCGTGCTGATCGGCTTCACCGTCACCCAGTACGCTTTCCGATCCATGGAGCCGCTCTATGGCGTCCAGCCGGGCGAGCAGCAGCTCAGATCCCTCGCCGTCGATGGGGCCGGCGCCGGGGTGTGGGAATGGAACGCGCGGCGCGACGAGATCAAGGTCGGCCCGGTGGTCGAGGCCATGCTGGGCCTCAAGGCCGGGGAGCTGTCCACCAAGACCGCGGAATTCACCAAGCACATGCACCCCGGCGACCGGGAGCGCTACAAGCTGCTGCTCTGGTCGGTGAAGGAGCGGGCAGGCGGCGAGCTGCGCGCCGAGTTCCGCATGCGCCACGCCGACAGCTCCTACCGCTGGTTCGAGCTGGAGGCCGCGAGCGTCCCCACCACCGACCGCCACAACCTGCGCTGCGTCGGGCTGATGCGCGAGGTGACGGACACCAAGCGCGCGCAGCAGCGCCTGATGCACGATGCGGTGCGCGACAGCCTTTCGGGCCTGCCCAACCGGGAGCTGTTTCTCGATCGCCTGGCGATCGCGGCCAAGCGCGCGGCGCTCGAGCCCCTGGTGCGGCCGGCGGTGCTCTTGATCGACATCGACAAGTTCAAGAGCGTGAATTCCACGCTCGGGCTGATCGTCGGCGACAGCCTGCTGCTGACCATCGCGCGCCGGCTCGAGCGCAACCTCGGGCCCCAGGATACCCTGGGGCGGGTCGGCGGCGACCAGTTCGCGCTCCTGCTGATGAGCCAGGCCGATCCGCGCGAGCTTGCCATGCTGGCGGAGCAGGTGCGCCGCTCGCTGCGCGCACCGATCCAAATCGCCGGCCGCGAGATCGTGCTCACGGCTTCCATCGGCATCGCACTCTACAATGGCCCGGACGAGGAGCCCGCTGCGCTGCTGCACGAGGCGGAGATCGCCATGTACCGTGCCAAGCGCGCTGGCCCCGATCGCATCGAGATCTTCAGCGCCGGCATGCTCGGGGAGGGCGACGGGCGCGTCGCGCTCGAGGCCGACCTGCGGCGTGCCGTCGAAAAACGGCAACTGAGGCTCGTCTACCAGCCGATCTATTATCTGCCCACCGAGACGCTGGCGGGCTTCGAGGCCCTGCTGCGCTGGGATCACCCGACCAGGGGTGTGCTCAATCCGGCCGACTTCCTGCCGATTGCGGAAGAGAGCGACCTCATCGTCAAGCTCGGGTCCTTCGTCCTGGCCCGCGCCGTGCGCGAGGCGTCCCGCTGGCAAAAGGACCTGCCGCGGCCCGACAACCCCCTGTTCGTCAGCGTCAACGTGTCGAGCCGCCAGCTGTTCAGGCCGGAGCTCGTCACCGAGGTGCGCCACATCCTCGGCCGCGCCGTGCTGCCGAAGGGCTCGCTGAGGCTGGAGATCACCGAAGCGCTGGTGATGGAGAACCCCGAGAGGGCGACGCAGATGCTGCGCCAGCTCGCGGACGCCGGTGCCGGCTTGTCGCTCGACGATTTCGGCGCAGGCTATTCGTCGCTGTCCTATCTCAGCCAATTTGCCTTCGACACCGTCAAAGTCGATCGCGCGTTCCTGCAGGCCAGCGACCAGACCGGCACCGGCCCCGTGGTCCTGCGCTCGGTCGTGGCCCTGTCGCACGAGCTCGGCAAGCATGTGGTGGCCGAGGGCGTCGAGACGGAGGACGACGTCGCTTTCCTGCGCACGGTCGGCTGCCAATACGGGCAGGGCGTCTATTACGGAGAGCCGAAGCCGGAACGGGAGGCGCTGCAGCTGGTGAAGGACGAGCGCCGGGCGGAGCGGCGCTTGAAGAAGGGCAGCCGGCTGCGCAAGCGTGCCGCCAGCGCGGAGGCGGAGGCTGCTGCCGCAAGTCCAACGCCAACCCCTGTTCCCGTCGTTGCGCAGCTGCCGCCGCCGACCGCAGCCAACGGCGCTCTACCGCCATCTCCCTCGCCCTATGCGCCCATCGCCCGGCCGCAGCCCGCCCCAGGGGTGCAGAGGGGCTGGCTCGTGAGTAGGCCTCCGCCGTTGCCGGGCGCGCAACCTTCGGCGCCCGCCAAGGCCGGCCCCCTGCAGCTCACGACGCTGCCGCCCAATCCATTGCGTCCCACGCCGACGCAGCAAATGTCACCAGGCGAGGCAGCGCCGCCCGCGCCAGCTCAGCCAGCGGCAAACGCCCCGTCCGAACCGGCGCCCTCACCCCCACCGCCGGCAAGACCGGCGGCACCGGTAGCAACGCCCGTCGCCGCGGCGGCAAAACCGGCGGCACCAGTCGGAGCGCCCGTCGCAAAGCCGGCTGCGACGCCCGTCGCCGCAGCTGCAAAGCCACGGCCGCCCCCGCTACCGCTACCCGCGAAGCCAGCACCGCCCCAGCGCCGGCCGACGCCGCCGCATCTTCCCACGCAAGCGGGACAGCCGCCGCGAAGCAATGGCCGGCAAGCGCCCGACTTCTCGAGCCTGCCGCCGGCGATCGCCGAGAGCCTGGCAAAGCTGGCCGGGCGAACCATTCCGCCGTTGTCCAGGGAGGAGGCTGCTGCCGCGACCGGTGCTGACGCGGGCGAGGCCCCAGCAGGGGACAAGCCGCGCCAGACCTGACGCTGGCCGATTCACGGTCGTTCTGCCGGTTGCAGCGGACTTGCTTGCGCGGCACGCGGCCTCAGGCGTGACCGGCTTCGCTCACCAGATGGGAGGGGTCGATGCCGATCTTGGACATGGCGCGCTCGTATTTCTGATCGAGATCGCGGTCGAACAGCAGATCGAGGTCCGCAGGGCAGTGCAGCCAGCCGTTGGCCTGGATCTCGTGTTCGAGCTGGCCGGGCCGCCAGCCGGCGTAGCCGAGGGCGAGGATGGCCTTGCCCGGGCCCTTGCCGCCGGCGATGGCTTTGAGGATGTCGATGGTGGCGGTCAGCGACACCCCCTCGTCGATGGGAAGCGTCGACTCGGCCACGTAGTAGTCGGAGCTGTGCAGCACGAAGCCGCGCCCCGTTTCGACCGGCCCGCCGACGTGCACGTCGATGTCGGCAAGGTCGGGCTTGTCCTCGCCGTTGCCGCCCTCGATGCTGAGCTGCTCCAGCAATTCGCCAAAGCTGATGTGGGGCGCGCGCTGATTGATGATGAGGCCCATGGCCCCCTCGGCCGAATGCGCGCACATATAGATGACCGACCGCGCAAAGCGCTTGTCGGTCATGATCGGCATTGCCACCAGCAGCTGCCCGTCGAGGTAGCTGTCGTCGTGGTCCTTGCGCTTCTTGGTTGCTCGCATCGGCCAAGACTACCGCTTCGAAGGCGCGCCTGTGAAGAGCCTGGGCCCAGCCGCACCATGAAACAATCGAGGAGTGTTGAATTGCCACCTGTGCCAAGTTGCATAGGATTGCGCGCGACAACGAGGTGATCATGAGCCGGTTCCCCATTGCGGCGTGCGCGAGCGTCGTTTTTGCCTTGGCGGCGGTCGGCCTTGCGGCCGCTCAGGCCCAGGTTCCAATCGGTATCGCCTCGCCGTGGGTCGAGCTGCACACGGCACGCGTGCGCCTCGTGGCCGGTGCCGCCGCAGCCAAGGGCGCCAAATCCTACCTTGCTGGGGTGGAGATCACGCTGGCGGACGGCTGGAAGACCTATTGGCGCAATCCCGGCGACGCCGGCGTGCCGCCGATCTTCGACTGGTCGGGCTCGACCAACGTCGCGTCGATGAAGGTGCTCTACCCGGCGCCCTCCCGCCTGAAGGAGCCTGGCGCGGAAACCATCGGCTACACGCAGGCCGTCCTGTTCCCGGTCGAGGTGACGCCGGAAGACGCCAAGAAACCGGTCGAGCTCAAGCTGCTGCTGGAGTTCGGGATCTGCCGCGAGATCTGCATCCCGGCGCAGTCGACGCTCAGCCTGGCAATTCCGACCGAGGCGCTGGCGGGCGAGCCGCCCTCGGCGATCCTGGCCGCGCTTTCGCGCGTGCCCCGGCCGCAAGCGGAGCGCCGGCGCGACGATCCCGAGCTCGGGAGCATGACGGCTAGTCTCGACGGGCCCTCGCCGCGCCTTGCGTTCGAGGTGCGCTTTGCGGGCGACGGCAAGGGCGGCGATCTCTTCATCGAGGCGCCCGACGGGCTCTACGTGCCGATGCCCAAGCGGCTGCCCGACGCGGCGGACGGCACGGCCCGCTTCGAGGTCGACCTGTCGCGGGCGGGCATCGCGCGCGACTTCAAAGGCAAGACCCTCACCCTCACGCTGGTCTCGGACGAGGGGGCGAGCGAAGCGGTCCGCGTCGTCGAATAGAGGCCCTTGCCAAGCGCGCCGTCCGCGCACAAGCTTCGGCGCATGGTCTTCTCCGATCGCCTGCGCGCTGCCTGGAAATGCACGGAGTGCCGGCGCACCCGGCGCCTCGCGATCCTGTTCGTCACCCTTTGCGTTTGCTCCTGGCTGATCCTCTAGTGTGATGATCGAGAAATTCGCCATTGCTTGCGGCATGGGTCGGAGCGAATTTCTCGATCTGAATCACACTAGAATCATAGGTTTGCTAGTGTCCTTTCGATCGCGAAGTTCGTTCAACGCCTGCCGCGAGGTCCGACGAACTTCGCGATCGGGACACTAGTGCCATGACAACTCACATGCTCGTGCGGGGCTTTCAAGAGAGCGATCGCGCCCAGATCGTGGCGCTGTTGCGCGAGTACTGGGCGGCCCTCAACGTGCCGCTTTGCTTCCAGGGCTTCGACGGCGAGCTTGCGGACCTGCCGGGCGAATACGCGCCGCCGGGCGGCGGGATGATCCTGGCGCGGGATCGCGCCGACGGAGCGCTCGTCGGCTGCGTGGCGCTGCGACCGGTGCGGGGCACGCCGGACATGTGCGAAATGAAGCGGCTCTATGTGCGCGAAGCGGCGCGCGGCACCGGCCTGGGGCGCACGCTGGCCATCGCGGCGATGGCCGAGGGCCGCCGCCTGGGCTACCGGCGCATGTTCCTCGACACGCTCCCATTCTTGACGGCGGCGCAGACGCTCTATCGCTCGCTCGGCTTTCGCCAGACCGGCATGGGCGACAGCGACCCGCCCGTGGTCCTGTTCGAGCGCGACCTCGAGACCGGCTGATGACCTCCGGCGCCGAGGACCAGGTGCTGCGGCTCGCCGACGGCCGCGCGCTGGGGTTTCGCGTCTGGGGCAATGCCTGCGGCCGGCCGCTGCTCTTCCTGCACGGGACGCCGGGCTCGCGGCTCAAGTTCGCGCTCGGCCACGAGGCTGGGCGGGCGCTCGGGCTGGCCATCGTCGCGCCGGACCGCTGGGGCTACGGGCTGAGCGAGCCCCATCCCTCGCCATCGCTTGCCGCCTTCGCCGGCGACATGGCGGCGCTCATGGATTACCTGGGCCATCGGCGCTTTGCCGTCGGCGGCATCTCGGGCGGCGGCCCGTACGCGGCGGCGGTGGCGGCGCTGCTCAGCCCCCGCATCAGTGCGCTCGCCCTTATCAGCCCGATGGGGCCGATCGCGGACGGTGAATGCAGGCGCTCGCTCTCGCGCTTCCACCGCGCCTCGTTTGCCACGTTGTCACGTTGGCCGGCGGCCACCGCCGCGGTGTTTGGCCTGTTTCGCCTCAGTCTGAGGCATTCGCCGCGCTTGGCCGGCCGGCTCGCCACCTTGCGCGCCGGCGCAAAGGACAAGGCGCTGATCGCCCGGCCCGACATCGCCGACCGTCTGCTCGGCAGCTTCCGCGAAGGCCTGCGGCCGGGAATGGCCGGACCCGTCACCGACGTTCGGATCTTCGCCTGCCCATGGGGCATCGACCTCTCCGCCATCCGCGCACCGGCGCGACTGTGGATCGGCACCGAGGATACCGCCGTTCCGCTCGCCGCGGCGCGGTTGCTCGCGCGCTCGATCAGCGGCTGCGCGCTGACGGAGCTGCCGGGCGAAGGACATTTCTGGGTGGCGGCGCACTATGGTGAAGTGCTCGAATGGGTGGCCGCGATGTTGCAGCCCGAGGCGGCCCAGGCGATGGCTGATGCCGGCACGCAAACGGCGCAAGCGAGCGCTTGCGCCGAGACCGTTTCCCGCGCGATCTGCCGTGCTAGGCCGGTGCGCCGCGACCAAAGACGCTGAAGACGCGGCCCTTCACCCAGTCCGTGACGGCATGAAGGGTACTGCCCGCTGCTGGCGCGACCTGGCTCGGCATGATGGCCTCACCGGGACGCCACGCCTCGTTCTCGGTCCTGGCCTCCGCCTTGCTGTTGTCCAGCAGCTCGTCGGAGGTCGCCATCGCGTAGCCGGCGGCCCGCGCGGCGCTATTGAGCGTTTCCATTCCCATGACGCATGCACTCACTGCCCAAGACTGTGTTCCAGGATCGGCTCCTGGGCTCGGCCGGCGTCCGCGCGACGGGGAATTCCCCCTCGATCCGCGCTGAAACCATGCCTTAACTGTCAATTAAGCGGCACCGAATTGCCGCCAGTCAAGAAAAATATGGAAACAATCCGTGATCGCATCCCCTTGAAGCTCGACTCGAGAGCGCCTTGAAACGTCTCGCAAACGCGAGATGGCGATGGGCGCACTTCGGAGTCCAGAACGGACGCCCCTTCTCAATGAGAGCCTTTCCTACCCTACCGTCTTGCGTGCCCCGGGCTCGGTCCGGATCTCTTGGATTTGCCCGTTAGCGCTTGCCCTTCAAGCATCTCGGGTTCACGATACTGTCACGTGCCCCGAAGCTCAGGCGCGGGGCGCCCGCGAGCTCGCGTTTCCATTGCCTGGGCAGAACCAGGAGGAAATCCATGGGGCAAGTCGGTGGCCCAGGCGGCCGCAGCTCCCGCTGCATCGCACTCGTTGGGCCTTACCTCTCCGGAAAGACGACACTCCTCGAAGCCATCCTCGCCCGCACCGGCGGCATCACGCGACAGGGCAAGGTCGCTGACAAGAACACGGTCGGCGACGCCACCTCGGAAGCCCGCGATCACGGCATGAGCGTTGAGCTCAACGTCGCCGACGTGAACTTTCTCGGCGACAATTTCACCTTCATCGACTGCCCCGGCTCCATCGAATTCCAGCACGAAGGCACGCTTGCGCTGACCGGCTGCGACGCCGCCGTCGTGGTGTGCGAGCCCGATCCCAAGCGCGTGCCGGCCCTGCAGCTGATCCTCAAGCAGCTCGAGGATCGCGGCATCCCCCGCTTCCTCTTCCTCAACAAGATCGATTCCTTCGACGCGCAGGTGCGCGAGATCCTGCCGACGCTGCAGCCCGCCAGTGCCCGTCCGCTCGTGCTGCGCCAGATCCCGATCTGGGAGAACGGCGCCGCCTCCGGCTTCGTCGACCTGGCGCTCGAGCGCGCGTTTGTCTACCGCAAGCACGCCCAGTCCGAGGTGGTCGAGATGCCGTCGAGCGTCAAGGAGCGCGAGACGGAAGCGCGCTTCAAGATGCTCGAGCAGCTCGCCGACTACGACGACGAGCTGATGGAGCAGCTGCTGTCCGACATGCAGCCCCCGCGCGACAAGGTGTTCGCCGATCTCGTCAAGGAGCTGCAGGAAGGCCTGATCGTGCCCGTGCTGCTCGGGTCGGCCGAGAACGGCAACGGCATCCTGCGGCTGCTGAAGGCGCTGCGCCACGAGGTTCCCTTCGTCGAGCGCACGGCGCGGCGCCTCAAGCTCGAGAACGCCAAGTCGGCGGCGCTGGTGCTCAAGACCTCCTACACGCCGCATGGCGGCAAGCTGTCGGTCGTGCGCGTGCTGGCGGGCGAGTTCGGCGAAGGCACGGTGGTGCAGGGCGCCCGCAGCGAGGAGCGCGCGGCGGCGGCCTTCTCGCTGCTCGGCCAGGAAGCCAAGAAGCGGGCACCCGCCAAAGCCGGCGAGACCGTGGCGCTGGGGCGGCTGGAGAAGATCTTCTCGGGCGAGACGATCTCGGCTGACAAGGCCGGCAGCACGCAGGTCAAGGTGCCGGTTGCTCCCGAGCCGGTGTTCGGCGTCGCCATCGGCGTCAAGGACCGCAAGGACGAGGTGAAGCTGACCGGGGCGCTGGGGCGGCTGATGGAGGAGGATCCCTCGCTGAAGCTCGAGCACGCCAAGGATACGCACCAGATGGTGCTGTGGGGGCAGGGCGAGATGCACCTGCGCGTCGCTTTGGAGCGCCTCAAGCGCAAGTACGGCGTGGAAGCGACCTCCAAGCCTCGCCAGCTGCCCTACAAGGAGACCATCCGCAAGGGCGTGGTGGATGTGCGCGGCCGGCACAAGAAGCAGTCGGGCGGCCATGGCCAGTTCGGCGACGTTGTGCTCGACATCAAGCCGCTGCCGCGCGGTAGCGGCTTCCAGTTCGAGGAGAAGATCAGCGGCGGCGTGGTGCCGCGCCAGTTCATCCCATCGGTGGAGATCGGCGTGCAGGATTTCCTGCAGAAGGGGCCGCTCGGCGGCTTCCCGGTGGTGGACGTATCGGTGACGCTGACCGACGGTTCCTACCATTCGGTCGACTCTTCCGACATGGCCTTCCGGCAGGCCGGTCGCATCGGCATGGCCGAGGGCATGCCCAAGTGCAGCCCCGTGCTGCTCGAGCCGATCATGGAGGTGGAGATCGCCATCCCCTCGGAGGCAACCGCGCGCGTCAACGGCATGATCCCGCAGCGGCGCGGGCAGATCCTGGGCTTCGACGCGCGCGAGGGCTGGCCCGGCTGGGACCTGGTGCGGGCGCAGCTGCCCGAATCGGAGATGAGCGACCTGATCGTGGAGCTGCGCTCGGCAACGGCCGGGGTGGGCACCTTCACCGCCAAGTTCCACCACCTGGCGGAGCTCACGGGCCGCCTCGCCGACAACGTGCTGGCCGCGCACAAGGCGGCGGCGGAGTAAGCCAGGACCACATTTTGGTTGGGTCGCGCTTCGCTTGACCCAACCCGCATGCTCGACACCGTCCTGAGCTCGTCGAAGGACGGCTGAGAGGCACCGTTGCGGCCTCATGGTTCGACAAGCTCACCACGAGGGTCTTCGGGCGGCGGTATCAGCGCGGCCCGAGGCGGAGCGGCGTCGGCAGGCTGGCGGGCAGCTTGCCCAGCATGTGCGCGGCGGCCTGCATGGCCACGATATAGCCGTAGGGCCCGAGCCCGCAAATCACGCCTTTGGCGACGGTGGAAAGC